>DATKRJ010000026.1:0-3993 GCA_035532355.1 Thermomicrobiaceae bacterium
CTCGACAGCGGCTCGCTCTGGATCGAGGACCTGGCGGTCGGTTACCGCTGGGCGATGGCGCACGACCGGGCCGACCCGTTCCGACCGCACCCCTGGCCCTGGCCGCCACTCGAGCAGCGGGTCGCGCAGGCGAGTTGAGGCGACGGCGTCGAACCGGCGACACGAGCGCCCAAGCCGGGCGGCATCCGGGTTATCGCATTTCTCGAAACGATTGCCCTGAACCCGGCCGGCTTGTCGCTGCATGCTCCGCGTGCTCCGCGTGCGCGAGGGTTCACCCCCACGCTCATGCTCTGCATGCCGCGGACCGGTCGACACGTCCGCCCATCGCTCTAACGATCGGCTCCGGCCACGCCGATGCCGGCCATGAAGCGGTACTTGAGGCGCACGGTGTCGAAGTCGGGATGGCTGTCGCTGGCTGCCGGGGTGACCCGCACACCGATCAGCGCGGGGGCCGGGCGCCGCAGCGCGCGCAGGACCAGGTCCTCGAAGTGCTCTTCGTGGCGCGCCCACAGGCTGTGCTCGACTCCCGCCGCCCGCGCGGCCGCCACCAGGTCGCTGCCGTACTGCGTCGCGGTCGGCTGCGCGCCGGTCATCTTGTACACCCCGTTGTCCCAGACGACGATCGTCAGGTTCGACGGGGACACCATGGCCACGGTCGAGAGCGCGCCGAGATTCATCAGCAGCGAGCCGTCGCCCTCGAGCACCACGACCTGGCGCTCGGGCTGGGCGAGGGCGATCCCCAGCCCAATCGGCACGGCGAGGCCCATGCTGCCCAGCATGTAGAAGTTCTGCGGCCGATGGCCCGCGCCGAACAGGTCGAAGCTGCTATTGCCGATCCCACCGACAACCGCCTCCTCGTTCCGCAGCAGCGAGACGAGCCGCTTCGTCAGTTCGAGGCGATCCAGCAGCGCGGCGCCGGTGGCCCGAGTCTCCGTTATCGTCACCGTCGATCGTCCTTTCGCAACCGCCACTCAGGCCGCGGTCCGCGTGCTCCGCGCCGAGGCGGAGCCGGGTTCCGTCTTGCCGCCCGTCAGCTTGGGCGACAGGATGAGCACGCCGACCTGGTTCGTGCGGTACGCCTGCGAGGCGATCCGGTCGGCCAGGAACTGCACCTCGTCGAGCCGCTCGACCGTCGCGTGGGGAATGCCCAGCGCGTCGAGCGTCGGGCGGATTACCCGCGTGATCGGCGTTTGCACGGGGTTGAACTCCCCCAGGATGCCGCGCTCGGTCACGATCAGCACCATCGGGATCTGGTAGGGCGTCGTCAGCGAGGCCAGCGCGTTCGACACGTTGCCAAAGCCGCTGCTCTGCATCATGGCGACCGAGCGCAGCCCGCCCAGCGCTGCTCCCGCGGCGATCGCGATCGCCTCGTCCTCACGGGTGGAGGTAAAGCAGGTCACCGCCACGTCGGCCTGGAAGCGTTCGATCAGGGGCGCCAGCGCGCCGTCGGGAACGTAGCTCACCAGGCCGACCTCGTGGCGCCGCAGCGCTCCGACGATGAGTCCGGCCCATTCGGCCGGGGCGACACCGTCGATGCCCAGCGAGCTGCCGCCCTGCCGCGCCGGCGCGGGCGGCTCCGGGTTCAGCAGCGGAGCGAGGTCGTCCTCCCACTTCGCCGTACCAGCCATCCAAGAATCTCCCTTCGAAATCGAGTTCGGGACGAGCCCGCGTGCGTGCGGGTGGTGGACGCGGCGCCGTGACCCGGATGACGGCGTGAGAGCGGCGCCGCGCCCGTGAGCCCGTCAGGCGGCCGTACCGCGCGGCCGCCGCGCCGTCTCGCCTGCAATCGTGCGCAGCTCACGCCGGCGCAGGTTCCACAGCTCGGCGAGCGCGGTATCGATCTGCCGTACCTCGATCGCGGCCGGCTCGGACGCGAAGGACGCCTCCTGAAGGATCCGTCGCCGCCGCTCGATCAGCGTGTTGATGCGGCCGAGGGTGTCGGTCTCCGGGCCGTGCAGTCCAACCTCGATCATCTGCAACTCCCTGGCTGGCGCCGGCGGCACCGCGCCGCGACCGCGAATCGGCCCTGCGCAGTTGCACGACGCTTGCCACGCGACCGGCCTCCGGGATCTCTATGGGCCGGCCGGCGCTCTCTCCATGACGACCCGCCAGCGGGCCTTCCCGGAGCCCACGGCCTCGACCGGAGGCCGGAGTCGGCGCGGGTCAGCCCCACAGCGCAAGGCTAGCCGCGACGGATGAGCGACCTCTGAGTTCCCGGTGAATCTCCGTTAAGGAATTCCCACTCTGGCGACAACCTCCCGCTGCCACGGCGCATTCGGGGCGCGGCTCTTGCCGGGGATCACTGGATCGCGCACCATAGGAGCGTTACCCGCCGTCGCAGTAGCAAAAGGAGCATGGGCATGGCGACGACGACCTCGACGACGCACGTTGACGCCGCGAAGCAGTCGATCGTCGACGCGGCGCACCGCCTCGTCCAGAGCGGCGTGCTGTCGCGATCACAGCACGGCAACATCAGCGTCCGGCTGCCGGATGGAGACCGGTTCATCCTCACCAGCGGCGGTACGCTGGACTCGCTGACGCCGAACGACCTGGCCGTGCTCGACCTGCAGGGCAAGGTCCTCGAGGGCGACATGCACCCGATGGCCGCCGAGATCATCCAGATGCACGCCGCCGTCTACCGCAAACGGTCGGACGTCAACTCGGTCATCCACACGCACTCGCCCTACGTCACCGCCTTCGCCATCGCCGGCCGGGAGATCCCGACGGCCTACGAGGCGATGGTGCGCTTCGACTTCACCGAGCCGGTCCCGGTGGCACGCTACGGGCCGCGCGGGTCCGATAAGTCGGTCAGCAACATCATCGACGTGGTCGGGTCGCACACCAAAGCGGTGCTGCTCGAGAACCACGGACTGCTGGCCTTCGATACCGACATCAACCGGACGGTGCACGACATCATGGTGCTGGAGGAGTCGGCCGAGATCATCCTGCTGGCCGACGGCATCGGTGGCGCCAAGCCGATCCCACGGGAGATGGTCCAGGCGACCAACGAGCGCCGCGATCAGTTCGGCGGGGCGCGGCCGTAGCGTCCCTATGACGCGGACAGCGAAGGGGGGCGCGGACAGATCCGCACCCCCTGGCTGCGATTCTCGAGACGGCTATCCGCTCGCCCACCGGCGGCCTCAGTCGAGCACGGCGCTCAGGGCGTCGCCGATCACGCCGACGACCTCGTCCGCCTGCTCGCGCGTCAGGATCAACGGCGGCGCGATGGCGATCGTGTCGCCGCCGGCTCGCACGATGATCCCACGCTCGCGGGTGGCCGCCTGCAGGCGTCCGCCGACGTTGAGCTTCGGGTCGAACTTCGCCTTGCTCGCTTTGTCGGCCACCACCTCGACCAGCAGCATCAGACCCTTGCCCCGCACGTTGCCCACGTAGGGGCGCTCCAGCAGCCGCGACAGCTCGCGCAGCATGTAGCCGCCGACCTCGGCGGCGTTGGCCGGCAGGTTCTCGTCCTCGACGATCCGCAGATTGCGCAGGGCGACAGCGCAGGCGACCGGGTGCCCGGCGTAGGTGAAGCCGTGCATGAACATCTGGTCCGGCTCGGCCATGACGTCGAAGATCGCGTCGCTCACGCCCACTCCGCCGAGCGGGATGTAGCCCGAAGTGACACCCTTGGCGAAGGAGGCGATGTCCGCCTGCACGCCGTACTGCTGCATGCCGAACATGGTGCCCGTGCGGCCGAAGCCGGTGATCACCTCGTCCAGGATGAGCAGGATGTCGTGCTGGCGCAGCACCTCCGCCACCCGCGCCCAGTAGTTCTGCGGCGGGACGACGACGCCGCCCGCGCCCTGAACGGGCTCGCCGATGAACGCCGCGATGGTGTCGGCGCCCTCGCGGGCGATGGTCTCCTCGAGCTCGCGCACCAGTGAGTCGACGAACTCGTCCTCGCTCATCCCCTCGCCGTTGCGGTACTGGTAGGGAGCAGTGAGGTGGACGAAGCCGGGCGTGCGCGGTCCGAAACCCTGCCAGTAGGCG
>DATKRJ010000027.1:0-18016 GCA_035532355.1 Thermomicrobiaceae bacterium
GGGCTTCACCAGCGTGACGACGGCGCAGGCGACGGACGCGGGGCAGCACCCGACGTCGCAGGTGATCAGCTACAGCCCGGACCTGGCGACGGCGCGGCTGGTGGCGCAGACGCTGGGGCTGCCGGCGTCGGTGGTGGTGGCAGGGGATCCGGCGCAGGCCAACGGCTACGCCGTGGTCGCCATGCTGGGTGATGACGCCCCCACCTCGCCGTGAGTGCCGCCCCCGGACGAACCGGTCTGCCCACCGGCTCGCGCGAGCCGCGTCACCGGGCCGGCTCATCCATCGAACAGGCGGACAAGCGTACGCCCGGGCACGGCGCCCGGGCGTTGACGACTCCGGCGATGGCGCGGGCCTACCGCTGGTGCTCGTAGATCTCGTAGATGCTGGACTCGATCGATCCATCGCGCAGATCCCCAAAGGCCTGCTCGAACTGCGGCGTCAGCGCCGCGTCGGCCCGTTCTGCGGCCTCGCGCGAGTCCCACACGCTAACGGCGCCGTAGGCGCTGCGGGCTTCGTCCAGGAAGAAGGTGACGCTCTCGAAGCCCGGTAACTGCGCCATCCCGGCCCCACCCTGATCGGCGATCTGCTCGGCGGCCGGGCGGCTGCCCGGCTTGAGCTGCACGAGTCCCACGATCAAGTAACGTGGCATGGTGAACCCCTTTCAACCGATTCTAAACCGCCAGAGGCCGCATCGGGCACACGCCACGGAGTGGTGGGGGCGTGGTTCCGCGGTTGACGATCTCCGGGGCGCCCGACGATCTCCCGGGCGCCGCGTCCGGACCGACCTACCCCAAACCCTGAAGTCCGCGCATCAGGTCATCCAGGTTCATGACCGGGCAGAATTCGACCTCCGCGTCGAGCCCCTGGAGGATTGGCTCGGTGATGGCCGGAATCTGCGACGGATCGGCCATGTCGAAGACGAAGAAGCTGGCCCGCTTCCCGGTGCCCATCGTCGAGAAGTAAGCCGCCTCCGGCCTGATCTTGTTCATGGCGCCCTCGAGGACCCGCTGCAGAGTCCCGTCCTGCACCGCCTGGTTCCCCTTCTCGACCGGGATGGTCACCCGTAGCAGCATGCGCATGGAATCCCCTCCAATTCGACACATCACCCTGCCCGTCCGGCCCGTCCCGGCCGGGAAACGCGGACACGATCGCTAGCGCGTCAGCCGGAGCACCCGCGGCGTGAAGACCTCGTGCGCCGGCTGGAACGTCACCTCGGGCTGCACGTTGACCCCGAGCTTGGCCATGGCCGGGCCGAGACGCTCGGCGCCGAAGGTATTGAACGCCGCCTCGTCTTCCCAGGCGTCGAGGTTGTGATTGTCGTCGCCCTCCCACCATGCGAGGTGCGTCAGACCCCCATCCGGCGTGCGCTCGAGCCAGCCGACCTCGGCCCGCACGCGATCATAGACCGCGGGCGAGACGCCACGGAGCACGACGTGCGCGATAACGGCCATACCCGGTTCCCCCTTTCCCGTCGAACGATCGTTCCACCGATGGCGGGATCGTAGGCCCGTGCATGGCTCACGCGACAGCCCATTTCCTGCTCACTTCTCGCTCACTCTGAGGGGATCGGCCATTCGGTCGCCCGTTGGGTAGACGGGCATGGTGAGGGACTGCGTGTGCCCGGCGTGAGGCGCCACGCGAGGTTGGACCAGCAGCCTCTTGCTGAAGCGCGAAGGAGTCCCTGATGGCCGGCCGATGGCTCGCTCGGAGGGCGGGGGACAGTCGTGCCCGGCCGGCCGGCGGAATGCTCGACTACGGGTCGGTCCAGCCGCCCACCGGTGGCAGGGGGAGCGTCCGGTCGACCGTCGTCCCATCCGCAAGCGTGCCGTGGACGGTGAGGATCCAGTTGCCGCCCATGCTGAAGGCGAAGCCGTGGCTCAGGTAGCGGCCGTTGCCCTGGTCGATCAGGTCCCCCTTCACCGCGCGCATCCCGGCCATGGCCATGTCCGCCTGGAGTTGGAGCTTCGCTCCGCTGATCGGCTGGCCGATCGCGCTGGCCAGCGCGATCGTGATCTCGGCCGGACCCATCGTCGGCGGTGACGGACTGATGGACACGAGGCTGACGTTGGCGTCCGCGACCGCCCCACCCGAGCCGGCAACGCCGCCCTGTCCCTGACCCATCGCCCGGCAGGCCGCGGACACGAGCAGCGCGGCGAGGGCGAGGGTGACGAGGGCCAGTCGCGCACGCCCGCGGCCGGGCGGAGGCCGGTCTGGTGCCGTCGACGATCCGCCATCTATCCGCGCCTGCGGGCAACCCATGGGGGCTCTTCCGGCGCGGAGCGCCGGCCTCGCCCGCGCCCCGAGGGTCGAGCGATCGCGCCGCACGAACCGGCTCATCCGCGACATCGCGTCCCCTTGCCGACGATCACCGAAGACTCGAGACCAGGCCCGGCCCGAGAGCACGCGGCCGGTGCCGAATGATAGCGCGCGGCGGTCGCGCACGGCCCGACCGTTTGCACATTCGACGGGCATCACGTAATATGCAACCAGGAGGTTGCTTATGGACACGGATCGGATCGAGAAGAGCGTGGTCCTGCGCGCGCCCCGGTCACGCGTCTGGCGGGCGCTGACCGACGCGGAAGAGTTCGGTAGCTGGTTTGGCGTCCGGTTGAGCGGCGCGTTAACGCCGGGCGCCCGGGTCACCGGCCACATCACGACGCCGGGGTACGAGCACCTGACCATGGAACTGCTGGTCGAGCGGGTCGAGCCGGAGCGGCTGTTCTCGTATCGCTGGCACCCCTACGCGGTCGACCCGGCGGTGGACTACGCGAGCGAGCCGACGACGCTGGTCGAGTTCCGGCTGGACGAGATCGCCGGCGGCACGCAGCTGACGGTAGTCGAGTCCGGCTTCGATCGCATCCCGGCGGCGCGCCGAAGCGAGGCCTTCCGGATGAACAGCGAGGGCTGGGCCGGTCAGCTGGTGAACATCGGGCGCCATGTCGCCGCCTGACTCGCTCTCCGCAAACTTGGTGGAGGCCGCGCCCGTCTTCGCGGCGCTCGGGGATCCGACCCGGCTCGCGCTGGTGGACCACCTCAGCACCGCCGGCCCGCTCTCGATCGCCCGGCTCACGACCGGATCGGCGATGACCCGCCAGGCCATCACCAAGCACCTGCACGTGCTGGCCGCCGCGCGCCTCGTGCGGGACGCGCGGCGGGGGCGCGAGCACCTCTGGGAGCTGGACCCCGAACGGCTGGTCCGGGCGCGCGGCTCGCTGGATCAGATCTCGCGGCAGTGGGACGAAGCACTCGGCCGCCTGAAGCGGTATGTCGAGGAGTGATTGCCAACCGGTGCCGCCCCGGCCGAGCGGGGCTCAGGCCGGCGTGCGCCAGACGAAGGCGGCCGCGATAGGATGGCCGCGAAACGGCTCCCAGCTGGGCTTCAACGCGATCCAGGCGTCGTCGATGACCCGCTCCCGCAGCTCGGCCAGTGTCCACCCGGCGGCCAGCGCTGCCGTCACGTGGTCGCTCAGAAGGTGCACGTGCGTGTCGATGGCGACCGGCTCGCCGGCGGCGCTGGTGTAGTGGGTCGGCATGCCCGCGGCGATGATGAAGTGCGGGTGGAACGCCACCAGCACCAGGACCCCGCCGGGCGCCACAAGCCGAAACGCCTCGCGATAGAGCGGAGCCAGTTCGGCTAGGTGCTCGTCGACCAGGCACACGGTCACCAGGTCGTAGGCCGCGCTCGGCAGCCCGGTCGCGGCGACGTCCGCCTCGATCAGGTGGCGGTAGATTCCCCTGGATCGGGCGACCGCCAGCATCTCGGGGGTCAGGTCGACACCGTCGATCGCGGCGACGCCGCGGCCCAGCAGCCAGGCACCGGTCCGGCCGGTGCCGCAGCCCAGGTCGGCGGCACGCCGCCGCGTGGCCCATGATGGCGTCGTGAGAGTTTCCAGCAGCGCGATATCCATCGCGTCCTCGACGGTCCGCTCGTAGGTGGCCACCCACTCGCCATAGCCGGTGCGCACGTCCGTCGTGCGATAACCGCGCCGGTCGACGTCGGCGAAGCGCACCGCCGGACGCTGCTCACCTCCCACCGTGTTGCTCCTCCCACGCGCCCGGGCCAGAATCTCCTCGACCACCGCGGTCTTGGCGTCGGCGTAGTGCTGGGTGTACTTCCAGGGCTGCCGGGCGAGGTCGCGCTTGGTTCGCTCGTACAGGCGGCGGTCGGCCTCGTGCCGCCGCAGGTGGTCCCGGAAGCGCAGCATGCGCTCGACCTCCAGGCAGCCGGCGGAGAAGACGTGCAGGTTGACGTCGATATCGGGGCCCTTGAAGACGCGGTGCTGATACCAGTCCGGCTCGCGGATCACCAGCCGGAAGCCGGCGACCTCCAGGGCCGGCACGTAGGCCGGCTCGTCGCCCGAATCGGCCACGACCAGCAGGATGTCGATGCGTGGCTTGGCGGCGAGTTCGGGGACGGAGGTCGAGCCGACGTGCTCCAGACGGACCACCCGCTCGCCGAGCGCGGTCCGGATCCGGGCGGCCTCGCGCGCGAAGAGGGCGGGCCAGGCCGGGTCGTAGTCGACGACCTCGATCGGCCCCGACAGGGGCACGAGCTCCCCGACGGTGGCTGCCAGCAGCTCCTCCTCGGTTGTCGGCTCCCGCTCGACGCGCTCTCGCTGCTCCGCCATGACCGTTCACCCCTTCGATCAGCTCGGACCAAATCTCCCCACTCTACGTCGCGGCGCGCCGCGCTTCAAGGCAGGCGCGAGCGCCGCGCGCCGCCCGGACGGGCGGTGATTCGCCGGGTTGGCGGGACCGTCAGAGCTTGAGCAGTCGCTCCGCGTTGCCGTGGGCAACCTTCGCCCGGTCGGCGGGGCTGATCGGCATGGCGTCGAGGAAGGCGCGGCCCTGCTCGTTGGAGCTGAACGGGTAGTCGATGGCGAAGATGAGGCGGTCGGCACCGACGACCTCGAGCGCGCACAGCAGCGGCGGCACGGTGAAGTAGCCGCTGTTGGTGAAGAAGAAGTTCGTCGTGAAGTACTCCGCGACGGGGCGCTCGAGGTTCCCGGCGACGGGCGTGAGCGTCTGGTTGGCGCGTGCCAGCGAGAAGGGGAGGTTCTCCCCCATGTGCCCGATGATGATCTGCAACCCCGGGAAGCGGTCGAAGACGCCGGCGACGACCAGCCGCAGGCTGTGCAGCCCGGTCTCGACGTGCCAGCCCCAGCCGGCCCGCGAGAGGACGTCGGCCACGCCGTCCGGCAGGCCGCCGAAGTAAGCCGAGAAGACGGCGGGCGGCGGTGGGGCCGGATGCAGGTAGATCGGAACCTCGAGCCGCGCCGCGCTCGCCAGTACGGGCTCGAAGACCGGGTCGTCGAGGAACCGGCCGTCGGTGGTGCCGTTGACGATGGCTCCCTTCATGCCGAGCCCGGTCACGGAGCGCTCGAGCTCGGCCGCGGCGGCCACGGGGTCGTGCAGCGGCAGGAAGGCCAGCCCGGCGTAGCGGTCGGGATGGGCGCGCACGATGTCCGCCAGCTCGTCGTTGGCCTCGCGCGCCAGTCGAACCTCCGTCTCCGGGGCGATCCCGCGGCTGGGCAGGCCGACGACTGCCGCCGAGAGCACCTGGACGTCGATGCCGGACGCGTCCATGTCGGCCAGGCGCGTGGGACCAACATCGGCCAGCCGGTCGAGGAACGTGGCGGGGCGGGCCCCGAGGTTGATCTCGACGGCCGGGCCGGACGGCGAGGGCGCGGCGGCACGCCTGATGGCCGTCGGCAGAAAGTGCTCCTCGATCGCGATGGTCCGCATGTCACCCTCCCGCTCTGCCCGCACCGCGCGGCATGTGCTCAGACTCGACGCCGGCTACGATAGGGTGGGGTGCGGGGAAGGTCAAGCGCGGGCGGGCGGCGGCTGGCGTGCAGATCTCGCGACTCTCGACCCAGGTCGTCGAGCGCTTCGATATCGCGCGGGGTCCCTGCCGTGCCACCGTCGCCGGCAGGTCGGCGGTCTCGACCTGCTGATCGCGGCCGCGGCCCCACCCATGACCTGACGCTCGTCACCCGTAACCGCCGCGACTTCCTGCTCGCCCCCGGCCTACCGTTGTACGCAGGTGCGGCGCAGTGAGCGGAGCGATCACCCAGGATGGCCCGCGTCGTCAGCATCCGCTCGTGGCGGCCCAGGTTGCCGGCGATCCAGTCGCGGTCGAGCTACGCCGCCTCGCTGCCTTCGGCTGGGCTGCCTTGGGAGCGTGTCGGACGTCTTCATACCAATCGGCGTCCCCTGGTGCCGACGCCATCCCTACGGGATGTGGGAGCGGATCCAGACGAAAACCACCACGACCGCGGCGATGGCCATCAGTGCCAGGAACGCGATGATGATCGCCCCACAGGCCATGCCGATGCGCTCGGCCGTGCCGTCCTGCTCGGTGCCATCCCGGACCTTCAAGTCCACCGTACCCCTCCTCCGGATCGCGATGCGCGTTCTACACGCCCTCGCGCCGCGCGACCGAGCCTGCCGCCGGCCGGCGCACCGCCTACAGTCTGCCACCCGGCCGCGCCACGCGGAGCCGGGACCCACAGTCGCACAGCCAGGTTGCACCGGTAGCGCGCTACCACCGGCGGCGACCCCGCGGCGCGACCGGCGCGCGCGCCTGTGCCCCGCCGTCAGCGCCAGCGTGATAGAGTATCGGCTACGACGTTTCGGGACGCTGGACTCTCGTGGCCACACGGTTCAGCTGTGGCGGTTCTGCCTTCCCACCCCGGCGCACGATCGGTGTCCCGCGGGCGACCTGACTGGCGAGTAGGCTCCCATGGCATCACGTCTGAAGCTGATCGCCGCAATCGCCGTCGTCGGGCTGCTGGCGCTGGGCGCGGCCTCCTGGTGGCTCTGGCAGGGCCGGGCCGCGGCGGCGACTCCCGTGCTCTACGTGGCGCTCGGCGCCTCCGACGCCGTCGGCGTGGGAGCCGACCAGCCCGCCGCGGACGGCTGGGTGCCGCTGGTTCGTGACGGGCTGCCGACGGGCACGCGGGGCACGCAGCTGGTCAACCTCGGCATCGACGGGGCGACCCTGGCCGACGTCCTCTCCCAGGAGATGCCGATCGCCGTCGACACGCATCCGGACCTGGTGACGCTCTGGTCGGGCGTCAACGACCTGCGGGACGGCGTGTCGCTCGAGACCTTCGGCGGCCAGCTCGACAGCCTGCTTGGTAGGCTCGGCGGCGCCCGGACGCGCGTGGTCGTCCTCGACCTGCCCGACCTGCGGCTGCTGCCGGCCTTCAACGGCCAGGACTCGGCGGCGCTCGACGCCACGGTGCAGCGGTGGAACGCGGTGATCGCCGCCGCCGCCGCCCGCCACGGTGCCGTGCTGGTCGACCTCTACGCCGCGCGCGCCGAGTTCGCGCACCATCCCGAGTACGTCAGCGCCGACGGGCTCCACCCGTCGAGCGCCGGCTACCGACGCATCGCCGACCTCGTGCTGAAAGCCATCGACAACCATGCTGCATCGACTGCTCCGTAGGCCGGCTCCCGTCCCGAACCCGCCCGGATCCGCCGCGCTCGAGGCGCGCGGGCTCGGCAAGGCGTACCGCGCCGGGCCCGTGGTGGTCGAGGCGCTGCGCGGCGTGGACCTGCGCATCGAGCCGGGCGAACTCGTCGCCATCATGGGGCCGTCCGGCTGCGGCAAGACGACGCTACTCAACTGCCTGGCGGGGCTCGAGACCGACTTCGCGGGCGAGGTGGCGCTGGCGGGCGTCCCGCTGCGCGACCTCTCGGACGAGCGGCGCGCTCGCCTGCGCGCCCGTGCCTCCGGCTTCATCTTCCAGTCGTTCAACCTGCTCCCGACGCTCAGCGTGCTCGAGAACGTCGAGATGCCCCTGCTGATCGGCGGCGTGCGGGGACGCACCGCCCGTGAGCGCGCGCTCGGCATGCTCGATGCGGTGGGCCTCGCCGACCGGGTCGAGCACCGGCCGGCGCAGCTCTCGGGCGGCCAGCAGCAGCGGGTGGCCATCGCCCGGGCGCTGGTCAACCGCCCGGCCATCGTCTTCGCCGACGAGCCGACCGGCAACCTCGACAGCGAGTCGGCCGAGGACGTGATGGCGCTGATCCGAACGCTCAACCTGGCTCACGGTCAGACTTTCGTGGTCGTCACGCACGCGGCCGACGTGGCCGCCAGCGCGCACCGGGTCGTCCGCATGCGCGACGGCCGGGTCGTGGCCGACGAGGCGGCGCGCCCGCGCCTCCTCCACCGCGCGAGCATGCCGCTCGATCCGGCGGCGGGCGGTCACGGTTGACCGGTCTCTCGCTGCCGCTCGGGGCGCTGGGTACGGGGCTGATGCTGGCGCTGGCGATCCTGCTCGGCAGCTTCGCCCTGCTCGCCTGGCGGGTCACCATCCTGCTCAAGCTCGGCACGCGCGAGATCGCGCGCCGCCGCGCCCGGGCGGCGCTGATCGTGTTCGGCCTCACCCTCTCGACCACCGTCATCGCGGGCGCGCTCGGCACCGGCGACACGATGGGCTACAGCGTGCGCGCGCTCGTGTCGCAGAGCCTTGGCCCGGTCGACGAGGTCGTCACGCTGAACCCGCCCCGTACCGGCACGCGCGACCAGGCGCGGGCGCTCGTCAACGGCGGGCTCGGCGGCCTGTCCACGGCCGGCCTGGGACTCTTCGACCAGGCGACGGCCGGTACCGCGCTGGCCGCGGCGCGGGGTAACGGGTCTGTCGCCGGGGTCACGCCCGCCATCGTCGATCAGGTCAGCGTGGTCGACCCGGCCAAGCGCGAGACGCAGTCGGGCCTGCTCCTGATGGCGGTACCGGCTCCCTACCCGTCCGGCTTCGGCGCGCTGAGCACAGCGGCGGGCACGGCGGTGTCCCTCGCCGGGCTCCCCGCCGGTGACGTGGTCCTGAATCAGCCGGCGGCAGCGCTCCTCGGCGCGGCGGCGGGGCGCGCCCTGCAGGTGCAGACGCGCGGCGTCACCTGGGATGTGCGCGTCGCGGCGGTCGCCGCGGGCGACGCGCTCGGCGGCGCCCAGCCCACCGTGATCGCGCCGCTGGCGAGCTACCAGTTGGCCATCGGCGCGGCCGGTCAGGTCAACGCCGTGTTGGTCGCCAACCGAGGCGGGGCCGACAGCGTGCTCCTGAGCGACGCGGCCACCCAGGCGCTGCGCGTCGCCCTCGCCAACCGCGACGCGGTCCGACAGATCCACGACTATCTAGCCCAGCCCGAGGCTCAGCGGGCGCTGCTGGCGGCGGAGAGCGGGCTGAGCGCGACCGATCGCGGCCAGGTCGAGGCGCTGCGCGTCGAGGCCGCCCGGCCCCAGACGACGGATCGCTTCGCCGGCATGGTGACCGACCCGACCGTGCGCCGCCAACTCTTCTCGCTCGCGCGCGCCGTCCCGACGGGCGGTCGGGGGGCGATCTTCGGCGCGCTGCGCGGTGCCAGCTCGCTATCGGTCTTCGCGGTCAAGCAGTCCACGCTCGACCAGGCCAACCAGGTCGGCTCGGTCGTCACGGCCGTCTTCCTGGTGCTCGGCATCTTCTCGATCTTCGCCGCGGCGCTGCTCGTCTTCCTGGTCTTCTCGCTGCTGGGGGCCGATCGCGCGGCCGCCCTGGCGACGATGCGGGCGCTGGGCATGACCCGGCGGCAGGTCATGGGGGTGTTCCTCTTCGAGGGGCTGTCCTATGACCTGGCCGGCGCCGCGATCGGCGCGGTGGCCGGCGTCGGCGCCGCCCTGCTGACGACCTGGCTGCTCGGCAGGTCTCTGGCGACCTACGGGCTGCACCTCGCCCTGCACGTCGAGCCGCGCAGCATTCTGGTCGCCTTCGCGGCCGGAGTGCTGCTCACGTTCGCCGCCATGGTCGCGGCGGCCTGGCGCGTCAGCCGCGCCGAGATCGTGGCCGCCACGCGCGGTAGCCTGGTCGACGAGCGCCGCGACTGGTTTGCCCTACCGGGCGGGCTCCTCATCCTCGCGGCGGGCATCGTCTGGCACCACTGGCGGTTTCCGCCGGGCTTCTACGAGCCGCGCAACCCGCTGGTGGTGCCCGTCGCGCTGTCGCTGGCGCTGCTCGGGCTGGCGTGCTGGACACTGGCCGTGGCAGCCGTGTTGGAGCGCGGGGGTTCGTGGCGCTCGGCACGCCGCGCCGAGATCGTCGGCGATGCGCTGGTGACGTTGCTCATCGTCGGCGTCGTCGCCGTCTGGGTTCGCGCCCTCAGCGCGCTGCCGACGCCGTTCGGCGACACCCGCTCCGACGCCGTCACCGTCGCCGTGTCCGGGGTCGTGCTGATCGTGACCGCGACCGCCGCCATTGCCCGCGCGCTTGGTCCCCTGCTCGGGTTGCTGGACCGCGCGCTCGCGTCGGCCGCGCGGCTGCGTGCCGTCGTGCGCCCGGCCGCGGGGGAGATGACGCGGCAGCGCTGGCGCTCGGGCATGGCGGTGGTGATGTTCGGCATGGTCATCTTCACGGTCGTCGCCGGCCTCACCCTGATCGACGCCCTGGCCACCGCCTACGGCGGCACCGAGCCGCCCATCGCCGGGTTCCAGCTGCGGGCCGACCAGTCGGGGTCACAGCCGATTAGCGACATGGTCGCCGCGCTGGACGGCACCAGGACGGTCGCGCTGGGCGCCTTCAGCGCGGTCGGCGGGGTGACGCCGCTCGACGTGCAGATCGTGCAAATCGGTGTGCCCGACAGCGGCTGGCACGGGTCGACCCTGGCCGTCCTCGATGACGGCTTCCTCCAGGGCATTCAGGCGCGCATCGACCGCCCGGCCAGCGGCTACGACACCGCGAGCGCCTGGGCCGCCGTGCGCGACCATCCCGGCACGGCCGTGGTCAGCGCCTCCCTGCTCGGCGGTATGGTGCTGGCGCCGGGACTGGGGAGTCGGTCCGCCCAAGACCCGCTCACCATCTGGGTGCGGCCAAGCGTGGGCGGGCAGCCGGTCAAGCTCAGCGTCATCGGCATCATCGACGGCGGCTCGTCGCTCGACCCGGCCATCTACACGTCCGGCCGGACCGCGCAAGCGCTCGCCGTGGTGCTGCCGCCGCCAAGCTACTTCCTGTTCGCGCTGCGCCCCGGCCAGCAGGAGGGCAGCGTCGCCGCCGGGCTGCGGCTGGCCTTCACCCACCGCGGCCTCTCCGTGAGCAGCCTGGACGACCGCTTCCAGATCGTGCAGTCGGTGCGTGGGCTCTTGACCCAGGTGGTGCAGGGGTTCATGAGCCTCGGGCTGGTGGCGGGCATCGCGGCGCTGGGAATGCTGGCGATCCAGTCGGTGATCGAGCGCCGCGCCCAGCTCGGGACGCTGCGGGCCCTCGGCTTCACCCGCTGGCAGACTCGCGCCACGCTCGCGCTCGAGTCGACGGCCATCGCGCTCTCGGGCATCGCGATCGGGCTGGTGCTCGGTCTGGCGCTAGCGCACAGCCTGCTGGCGCTGCTGGCGCAGAGCAGCCCGGAGGTGCGCTTCGTGGTGCCCTGGAGCGACATCGCGCTGACGGCGGGCGTCGCCTGGGTCGGCTCGACGCTGGCCGCGGCGACCGGGGTGTGGCAGGCCGGGCGCGTCTCCCCGGCCGAGGCGCTGCGCGCGATTTGAGCCCGATCACGGAGGCCGGCGGTGCCGGTCGCCTACCGGTAGCCGACCCCGACGCCGAACGCCAGATGGAGCCGGTAGAAGTAGAGGAACCGCTGCCGCGGATCGCGCTCCGCTATCGGCCTCCGACTGCGACGCCGGTAACCCGCCAGCACGTCCAGCACGAGGGAGCCGGGGAAGGCCAGCATCATCCCGGACGTGATCGTGAACTCCGCCGTGACCACGGGGCGCAGGAAGAGGAGCATCCCGGGGACGGCCGAGCGGCTGAGTTGGACGTCGGTAATGCGGACGTCGTCGCGCTCCACCAGCACGTCGTCCACCAGGACCGTATCGTCCGTCGGGCTGGTCGAGATCACCTCGAAGAGCGACGTCGTGGCGGCGGCGTGGGCGTCGAGGATCTCGGCCTCGAGCGGGCTCGCCGGCCCGACCGTGTCGCGGTAGCGCTCGAACGCGTTCTTCCCGCGCGAGCGCAGGTCGTGCATGGCGAAGTCGAAGAGAATCGGCATCTCCTCCTCGCCCTCGAACAGGACGACGTTCCCCTCCAGGATATCGAGCGCACGCGCCGCGCGAGTCAGGACGTCCCGGCTCAGGGAGCGCTCCATCACCTGGTTGAGTAGCGACTGGTCGGCCTTGCGGCAGGTGCGGTAGCGGCGGCGCGTGCCGCCGCGCCGCGTATCCCGCGTTGGCTTGGGAACGGGATTGTTCGGCACACCCGGCATGGGCGGCCCCCTCTTCGAGCGGGGTGACGTGGCACCACAAGAGCGACCCGTTTAGTTCTCGCAGGGCCGCTGCCATCGGCCACGCGCGCGGATCGGCGTCACACGCCCGGCGCCCCCTGTTCCCGCAGGAACTCCTGGATGAGGGCGTTGACCGCGTCCGGCGCCTCCAGCGGGGCGAAGTGTCCGACGCCGGGCAGCGTCGCCCGCCGCGCGTTGGGGATCTCAGCCTCCAGGATGCCCGCGATCTCGAGGATGTTAGGCACGTCCAGGTCGCCGACGATGACGAGTGTCGGGCAGGTAATGCAGCCCAGCCGCTCGATCGCGGGAGGTTCGGGCTGCCGCTCGGGGACGCCGGAGGCCCACGACCAGAAGGAGAAGCGCCGGTAGATGGCGGCCACGCGCGCCATGGCCTCGGGATGTCGCCGCGTCCCGTCGAAGAGCGGGTCCTCAAGGAAGCGGCTGCGCGCCGTCTCCAGGTCGCCTCGCTGCGTCGCCGCGACCACCGCCCCCTTGGTCGGCAGGAAGTCCGGGCGGGTCGGGTGCCCGGCCAGCGCCGCGCCGAGCAGGACCAGACTCCGCACACGCTCCGGGTGGGCGAGCGCCACGTTGACGACGACGCGCCCGCCCATCGACAGGCCCACCAGGTGCGCGCGGTCGATCCCCCGGTCGTCGAGCAGACCGATCAGCACCTCGTCGTAGGAGTAGGGGCCGGTCGGGACGCTCGACCGGCCGTGGGCCGGCGCGTCGAAGCGGACCACGCGGTGCTCCTGGCTGAGCGGACCCATCTGCTCGTTCCACAGGGTCATGTCGGCGCCATAGGCGTGATTCAGTACGACGGCGGGACCCTCGCCGACGTCGTCGTAGGCGATGTCCGTTCCGCTCACCCGCGCAATGCCCACCCCCATCCTGCCACCCTCACTCAGATCTCTGAGGACCCGACCACCCTCACCCGACCACGCGGGCAAGCGCCGCGACCCGCGGGCGGCCTACGGCGCCGGCTGGCAGTGTGGGCAGGTGTAGGTGCCGCGGTGGTTGACGTGCGTCTTGATGATCGGCGTGCCGCAGCGCGGGCAGGGCTGCCCCTCGCGGCCATGGACGAACGGGAACTCACCGTGCTCCGGCTGCGCCTTGCCGTTGAGGATGCGCGCCCCGCCGATCGGCAGCGCGTGGGCCATCGTGCGCATGATCCCGTCGTAGAGCCCGGTCAGCTCCGCCGGGCTGAGCGAGGCGGCCGTGCGCTCCGGGTGGAGCCCGGCCTGCCACAGGCTCTCGTCGACGTAGATGTTGCCCAGCCCGGCGATGACGCTCTGGTCCAGCAGGGTCGGCTTGAGCCGCCCGACGGTGCGGGTGGCCAGCCGCGCGCGAAGGACGTCGACGGTGAAGACGGGGTCGAGCACGTCGGGGCCGAGCTTGAGCCGGGCGAAGTAGTCCGGCACCGCGTCGTGCGGCAGCAGCCAGACGCGCGCGAAATGGCGAATGTCAGTCAGGTAGAGGACGGCGTCGCCCGCGAAGTCGAGCCGCAGGTGCGTCGACTTGTGGGGCAGGTCGGCGTCGTAGGCCGGCACCGGGTGACCGGCGGCGAACCCGGGGATGCCGCCGCCGCGGGCGACGAGCTGCCCGGCCAGCTTGAGGTGCACGACGAGGCTGAAGGGGTCGAAGGTCAGCAGCAGGTACTTGCCGTGGCGGTACACCGACTCGAGGGTCGCGCCAACGAGCCCGTCGAGCGAGAGGCCGGGCGCGGCCACGATCAGAAACGTGCGAGTGAGCTCGTAGCCGACGACGCGTCGCCCGACGAACTGCTCGGCGATCCCTCGCCGGGCGGTTTCGACCTCAGGGAGCTCCGGCACCCGCCACGCCTTTCCGCTGCCTGAAGCCGCTAGACCCGCGTCGTCCCCGGGTTGATCCGCATCAACTCCCAGTCGACCTTCCAGTACAGCGGGTCGAGCGGGTCGACCTTCTGGCGGCTGTCCATCGCGTTCCAGACGGTAGGGAAGGCGAAGACCAGCTGGCCGTCGACGAGGACGCGGCGGGCGACGCCGCCGGGGCGGTTGACCGGGAAGATCTCGCGCGGCGGCTTGCTGATGACCTCCGCCTGGAACCAGCCGTGCTCGGGGCAGCGGCCGGCGTGCATCTGCCAGAGAAGGTGCGCCGTGACCGAGCCGATGTCTCGGATCCGAACGTCGTCCAGGTCCCGCTCGCAGATCGGACAGCGCATCGGCGTCTGCTGCTGCACCCGCATCGTCGGCAGTTGCTCCTCACCGCGGCCCGCCTCACCCGGCTGGCGCGCCAGCACCCCAGCGCGGCATCCTACCACACGGAATCCGCCCCGAGCCCCCTGGCGACGAGCCGTGATGGGCACGCCTCTTGCCCGCAGTGGTAACCTGTGGTACTCGTGCCACACGCGGGCGCGCGATGGCGAGCAAGTCGAGCGATGCCGGTCGCGTCCGATCGAGCGACTCCTCCGCCTCGACGAGGTGCACCTGGTCGACCGGCGGTGCGGGCCGCGCCGCGGTCTCCGCCGCAGCCGGCGGTCCGCACGGCTATGGTCAATACGCATGTAGGAGGGACGGAAGCCGATGCCCGATCAGGAAGTCATCGACGGCCTCATCGCGAGCTACCGCGAGCTCAACCACCGGGTCCGGGGGGCGGGCCTCTCGAGTGGCACCGAAAGCAGCCCGATCTCCGACGTCCTGCGGCGCCTGCGCGACCGTGAGCTGCGCGCCTCGCAGGCGATCAAGCGCATGCTGCTGGGCGAGACCGCCGAGGAGGACGACGAGCAAGCGGCGGACGTCGCCGAGTTCCAGTCGATCCCGGCCTCCCCGATCGTCCTCCTCTCGCAGTTCGGCACCGCCCGCGAGGCCACGCTCGCGATGGTGCGCGAGCTGCCGGACGAGGTGTGGAACCGCACGGTCGCGTCCCCGGTCGGTGAGATGACCCTGCGGGACTACCTGAAGAGCCTGGTGGATCGCGACCGGCTGCGCATGGCCGAGGTCGATGCCACGCTGACCAAGGCCAGCGCCTGAGCCTTCGCCCGCGCGGCCCCGGCACGTGGGCCGCGCCCTGGCGGGGGCGTTCGGGTATCATAAGAGCCGGGTGCCGCGCGACGGCCCGTTGGGTGCCGCGCGGCCCTATTCATGCGTCGCACCACAGCGGTACAGGTTGCGAGCCCTGATCGAGACGGAGTGCACGGTCATCCCATGACGCGATTTCAGAGACTCGCGCTCACGACGCCGGTACTCGGGTACCTCCTCATCGTCGTCGGAGGGGTCGTGCGCGTCTCCGGCGCGGGCCTCAGCTGCGGCACCGGCTGGCCGTTCTGCAACGGCGCGCTCGTGCCCGCGCTCAGCATGGCGACCGCGATCGGCGTCGGCCACCGGGCGCTGGCGGCGCTCGTGACCCTGCTGAGCCTGGCGCTGCTGATCGCGGCGTGGCGCGAGGGTCGGTCCCGGCGACTCCTGGTCGGCCTCACGGGGTTGGCGTTCGTCCTCGTGGTGCTGCAGGCCGGACTGGGCGCCCTCACCGTCACCAGTCGGCTGAGCCCCGTCTTCGCCACCGCTCACTTTGGCCTGGCCGAGGTCTACCTGGCCGTGCTGTGCGCGGCCGCGCTGGTCGCCTTCGGCGAGCACCTGTCGCCGCTCGGGCGCTCGCTGGGCATCGCCTTCACCGGCGTCGGGCGGCTCGGACTGGCGGCGGCGACGGCGGTCTTCGCCCTGCTCCTCTCCGGCGCCTACGTGGCGACCAGCGGCTCCGACCTCGGCTGCAGCGAGTGGCCCCTGTGCGGTGGCCACCTCTTCCCAACCGGCTGGACGGCGGCCGATATCCAGATCACCCACCGCTGGGCGGCCATGATCGCGACGATCCTCGTCCTGGCGCTCGCGGTGCGGGCGCGACGCGTGCGATCCGACGCGCCGGCCGTCACCGGCCTGACCGCGGCTGCGGCGGTCCTGATCGTCGCCGAGATCTTCGTCGGCGCCGCCAGCAGCAGCCGGCTCACGCTGGCGCCGTGGGTCGCGGCGGCCCACCTGGCCGTGGCGACGGTGGCGTGGGTCGCGTTGGTGCTCGCCGTGACCCTCGACCGGATGCTGCCGGTGGCCGCGACGCGGCCCGCCGTCGAGCGGGCGCCGTTCCGGCAGGTCTCGCGAGACTACGCCGTCCTGACCAAGCCGGGCGTGATGACGCTCCTGCTGGCAACGACGCTCGGGGCGATGCTGTTGGCGCAGGCCGGGCTGCCGCCGCTACGGATCGTGGTCTGGACGTTGGTCGGCGGCGCGCTCGCCTCGGGTGGGGCGGCGGCGCTGAACCACTACTTCGATCGGGACATCGACGAGATCATGGCGCGCACCCGGCGCCGCCCGGTCCCCGGCGGGCGGGTGGTGCCGGTGCACGCGGTGATCTTCGGCCTGACCCTCAGTGTGCTGGCCGTCTACCTGCTCGCGGTGTTCGTCAACCCGCTGAGCGCGGCGCTGGCGCTGTTCGGCAATCTCTTTTACGTCGTCGTCTACACCAGGTGGCTCAAGCGGTCCACGCCGCAAAACATCGTCATTGGCGGCGCGGCCGGTGCCGTCCCGCCGCTGGTCGGCTGGGCGGCGGTCACGGACCACGTCGGGGTGCCGGCGCTGATCCTGTTCGCGATCATCTTCTACTGGACGCCGCCGCATTTCTGGTCGCTGGCGCTTTTCCGCTCCAAGACCCGCGACTATGCGGCAGCCGGGGTGCCGATGCTGCCCGGGATCTACGGGGACGCGGAGGCGCGACGGCAGATCTACCACTACTCGCTGATGTTGGTCGGCGTCAGCCTGTTCCTCATCCCGCTGGGGGTCAACGGTCCCTTCTACCTCGTCGCGGCGCTGCTGCTCGGCGGGCTGTTCGTCTACAAGGCCGTGCGGCTGCTGCGCCGGCCGGAGAACCAGGCGCTGCTGGCTCGCTCGCTCTTCATGTACTCCAACGTCTACCTGGGGCTGCTCTTCACGGCCATGGTGGTCGACCGCATCGCCGGGATCTGAGATCCGCGGTGCCATCGACCGGGAGCATCGGCGCGGGGGTTAGCGCGATTTGCCGAAGAATCGGCGAACCGCCGAGCCGGCTCAACGCACGCGGAGCATGCGGGGCAGGCAGGCTGACAGCTCCCGCGCGGGGCTCAAGCCGCCGTGCTGACAATACGAAGCCCACTGAAGGGGCTGAGGTCCGGACAATGGTTGCGAGAAATGCTGTAGCCCCGCGTGCATAGCGACAAGCCTGCGGAAGCAGACGCAACGGCGAAGCCGACCTGCTCGGGCGGGTTGCGAACCCAGCCGGCCTGCCGACGGCGGACGCGAGCGTCCCTGTAACAGGCGCCGCGTGGTTCCACTCTCGCCGCAACGCCCGTCGCCGGACCGCCGGGGCTCAGGCGCTCGCCGGCCTGATCTGATAGCGAAGCAGCGTCTTCTGCACCTTTGCCCCGGGCATGCTCCGATATTCCTCCTCGTGCGGCCCGGCGATCTCGTAGCCCTGCGCGGCGATGAAGGCGTGCAGCCGCTCGATGCTGGCCGGCTCCTCGGCGTAGGGCCCCAGGTGCAAGATCTCGGCGACCGTGCCGTACTCCCAGTCCTCGACCATGACCGGCACGTCCGGGTTCTTCGACGTCAGCGTCTCGACGTCGTCCGGGATCGGCAGCGCCCAGAGGCCGTGCCACTCTGATGGCGACGTGAGGTTGACGTCCGGCCAGCGGGCGCGCAGCGCGCCGACCTTGAAGTCGTGGCCCTCCTTCTTCAGGGCGAACTTCAGGCCGAAGACCGTCCCGTAGAG
>DATKRJ010000028.1:0-3177 GCA_035532355.1 Thermomicrobiaceae bacterium
CGGTCGCCTGCAGCCAGGCCTTGAGCGCCATCGCCGCCGCCATCGCGCCGGTACCCAGCAGGTTGTGCCCGCAGCCGTGGCCCGGTCCTTCGGGCACCATCGGCTCCTGGATCGACTGCGCCTTCTGCGACAGGCCGGGCAGCGCGTCGTACTCACCGAGCAGACCGATGAAGGGCCGCCCCTGCCCCCACTCAGCCATGAAGGCCGTCGGCATGCCCCCGACGTTCGGTGTGATCTCGAAGCCGTCGGCCGCCAGCTCACTCGACTGCAGCGCGCAGGCTTCGGTCTCGGCCAGCGCCACCTGCGGCTTGGACCAGATCTCGTCCGAGATGGCCGTGAAGCGGTTCTGCCGCTCCTCGAGCCATTCCGATACGTTCTCGTGTGTGGTCGCCGTCGTCACGCGCCCCTCCCTCCAGCCACATTCGGTCCGGCCGCGTCGGCCGCGGCCCGGCGTCCGCACCATAGCACAGGCCGTGGCGCGGGGCGACGCGCCGCGATCGGCTGGCACGGGGGTCGACGTGTGCGGCGATGCCGCTGCGCGGCGGCTCCGATCGCGTTACCATCTCTACGGTCCGGGATGTGCCACCCCGGCCGCGGCTCGTGCTGCATCCGGGAGGCCCTCGTGAACGAGATCCGGGTCGGGAGCTGGAACGAGCTGAGCGACGCGCTCTACGCCGAGTCGTGGCAGGTCGGACTCGGTCGCTTCCGCTCCACCCTCGCCTACCGTGGCATGGCCGACGCGCGCGATGACCTGCGCACCGCGCTGGCGCGGCTCCGCCCGGATGCGCAGCGCATCGAGGCCCACATGCTGCGGAACTTCCGCAAGTACGCGCACCACGAGGCCGCGCCGGGCGACTCGGTCTGGGCCTGGCTCGCCGTCGGCCAGCACCACGGGCTGCCCACCCGCCTGCTCGACTGGACCTACTCTCCGTTCGTCGCCGCCCATTTCGCCACCGAAGACCTCAACCAGTACGCCCACGATGGCGTCGTCTGGTGCGTGGATTACGTCAAGACGAACCGGCTGCTGCCGCAGCGGCTTGGCCGCATCCTCCTCGACGAGGGCTCCGACGCCTTCACCGCGGAGATGCTGGACCGCGCGGCACGCACGCTCGAGGAGTTCGACGCCCTGGCGACCGACGAGTTCGTGGCCTTCTTCGAGCCTCCCTCGCTCGACAACCGTATCGTCAACCAGTACGCGCTCTTCTCCCTGATGTCCCGCGCGCAGGCCAGCCTGGACTGCTGGCTGCGGGAGCATCCCGACAGCTTCCGGCGGGTCATCATCCCGGCGGAGCTGAAGTGGGAGGTGCGCGACAAGCTCGACCAGGCCAACGTCAGCGAACGCGTGCTCTTCCCCGGACTGGACGGTCTGAGTCGCTGGCTGCGCCGCTACTACGAGCCGCGCGGAGCCCTGAGCGGCAGCGAGGATCGGCCCGCCACGCCGGGCCTCCCGCGGAGCGAGCCCCCGTCGATCATCCGACCTGACTGAGGAGCGCCACTGATGAGTGACCCCGCACGTACCGTCGACGCGCTGATCGAGATCCCGGCGGGGAGCCGGAACAAGTATGAGTACGATGAGGCGCTCGGCCGCTTCCGGCTCGATCGCGTCCTCTACCACTCGGTCCACTACCCCACCGACTACGGTTTCATCCCCGGTACCCTGGCCCCCGACGGCGACCATCTCGACATCCTGGTGGTGACCTACGAGCCCACCTTCCCCGGCTGCGTCGTGGAGGCACGCCCCATCGGCGGGCTCGACATGGCCGACGAGAAGGGGCCCGACTTCAAGGTGGTCGCCGTGCCGACCGGCGATCCGCGCTTCGAGCAGACCTACACGCTCGAGCACCTGGCGCCACACATGCTGAAGGAGATCGAGGCCTTCTTCGCGACCTACAAGCTGCTGGAACCGAAGCACACCGAGGTGCTGGGCTGGCACGGAGTCGACGAGGCCTGGCAGGTCATCGAGCAGTCCAGGATCGCCCTGCTGCAGGTGAAGCGGGAGTGACGAGCGCCCCGCCTCGTCGACCGAGGGCGGGGCGTCGCATCAGGTCGGCCGTGTCGGTGTGCGCGTCGGGAGCCGGTGATCATCACCCAGCCGGCCATACTGCCGTTCAGGTCGAGGTCGTGGTCGGGGCTCGCGTCCTGGATGCAATAGCCCACCGCGTAGGTTCCCGCACCCGGTGTCACCGTCGCCGAAACCTCCTGGTTCGTCCGTCCGCTCACGTCCAGGTACTGGACGTCCAGGTAGAAGAGCGAGATGACGCCGCCCGACAGCTCCTGGTAGCACAGGCCGACGGCCACGTTCGAGGCGGGATTGAGCGCCCCGAGGTCGGCGCCAATGGAGGCCACGATGCGCTGCCCTGCCCCAACGGTCACGATCACTTGCGGCCCGACGAAGCCGAGGCTGGTCTGGCCGTGGACCACGTAGCCCACCGGGCCGTCAACGGCCTGCACGCCGACGACGCCGCTCGCTCCCATCGACTCCTGGGGACCGACGGGTCCCTGGGGCCCACTCGGCCCACCTGGACCCTGCGGACCGGTTACGCCCTGTGACCCGATCGGTCCCATCGGACCGACCTGGTTCCAGCTCGCCACCGTCGCCTGGTCCGGGCAATGCGCCGGGGCGGAGGTGCCGACCTTGGTAAGGTTGCCTTGCTTGAGGCACGCGTAGTAGGTGACCGGCGCCGGGTCGCCGAGCGCGACCAGGGCGCTGCCGGCGCCGAAGACCGCGGCGACCGCTGCCGCGAGCACGATGAACCGCCAACCATTGGATCGGATCAGGCGCTGGAACATCGGTGTCCCCCATCTCCGTGGACCCGTCCGGGAAGCGTCCCAACGGGTTCGCCAATCCCGTCAGCAGCACGCATCGGTCTGCTCCAGGGACCAGTCTGCGATTGCCGCGGTCCGGCCGGGAGTGACGCTACCGTGACAACAGCGTGACAAGGCGGCTCGCCGCCCACGCATCACGTCCTCCACCCCCCGGGCTTGTCGGCGTCGGGGCGGCGCCTGGCGGACACCCGTCGGACACGGTAGGATGCTCCCGCATCGCGCCTTCTCGCCCTCGTCGGGAGGATCCTCCGGTGCTGACCCACGCCGACACCGTGCTGTTCCTGCGTGTGCTGCTGGCCGGTGGCCTCGGCTTCCTCATCGGCCTGCAGCGGGAGTCCCGCGGCTCGGCGG
>DATKRJ010000029.1:0-3229 GCA_035532355.1 Thermomicrobiaceae bacterium
CAGCACCTGCTCGCCCCGAACGGGCTCTACTGGGACCACATCGACATCGCCGGGGAGGTGGAGCGGACGCAGTGGAGCTACAACCAGGGGACGATGATCGACGCCGCCGTCCTGCTGGCCCGTGCGACCGGCGAGCCCGGCTATCGCGAGCAGGCCGAGCGGACGGCCCGGGCCGCGATCGCCCTCTACGCCGGAGGGGATCGGCTCGCCACTCAGGGACCGGCTTTCAACGCCATCTTCCTGAAGAACCTTCTGCTGGCACGGGACGCGGGCGGGATCGACGTTGACCTGTCGCCGCTGCGTGACTATGGAACCCGGCTCTGGGAGTCGGCACGCGACCCGGAGTCGGGCCTCTTCGTGCTCAACCCGGGCCGGCCGGTCGACCTCCTCCAGCAGGCGGCCGCCACCCGGATCTGCGCCCTCCTGGCACGATCCGCCGGAGGTCCATGACGTGCGCCATCCGGAACGAGGCCGGCCGCGAGAAGCGTTGGCTGGGTGACATCTCCGGCGCGGCGCTCGGCCCGGAGTCGCTCCTCTACCTCGTGACCGGTGAACTCCTGGTCGAGGCGTACCAGGTGCCGGACACGCCGCTGATCACGGCCGTGGTCTTCGCTGGGTTCGTCCACTTCCCGATGCTCGGCATGCTCAGGGGCTGAGCCGGACCGCGCGGCGATCTCGCTCGCATCGAATCACGCGCCGCCCGACCTTGACCACCGCGGCCGCCGGTGTTACGGTTGGGCCAACATATGAATAGTTATTCATTATTGAGATGGTGTATCAACACGGAGGCGAGGCGGTCTGGATGGCGCGACCACGCAAGGCGGATCAGCTCCGGCCACCCGACGCGACGGAGTCGATCTGCGAGGAGCAGATCGTGTACGTCGACGCCGTGCGGACGGTGCGCGGATCGATGCCGAACGGGTCCGAGATCGGCATCACCAGCGGCCTGTTCACCGCCCTCGGTGATCCGACGCGCCTGCGCCTGATGATGGCGCTCGCCACCCATCCGCTCTGCGTCTGCGATCTGGCCGCGGCCCTCGGCGTGACGCAGTCGGCCGCGTCGCACCAACTGCGCGTGCTCCGCCAGCTGGGGCTGGTCAGGCCCGAGCGGGACGGCCGCCGGGTCTACTACGCCCTCGACGATGAGCACGTCGCCACTCTGATCGAGCAGGGCCTGGCTCACGCTCGCCACGCCGGGGAGGTCGACGCCGATGCTTGACGTCACGGAGCTGCCGCTGCCACAACTGCTCCCCGCCGAGTCCGCCACCTGCAACCAGTGCGTGACGCGCCTGTGCGACCGGTTGGAGGGCACCGCCGGCGTCGCCGACGCGCGGTTCGATCTGGCGCGGGGAGTCGTGACGCTCCACTACGACCCGGACGCCATCGCCCTCTCGACGCTCGAAGGCATGGTGCAGCGGGAGGGGGCGCGCCTGGGCGCGGCCTACGCGCACCATATTGTGCCGGTGGAGGGCATGGACTGCGTCGACTGCGCCATGACGCTGGAGCGCGGCGTCGGCCGGCTCCCCGGCGTCACCTGGGTGTCGATCAACTTCACGGGCGCCCGCATGGCCATCGAGTACGAGGCGCACCAGACGGACATGGACGCCGTCGCCCGGCGGGTGCGGTCGCTGGGCTACCGCCTGGGCGACGCGACGGCGGGATCGCCGACCGCCGACCCGGCGTCGGTGCGCGGCTTCCTGGCCGCGCGGGACAACCAGGCCACGCTGGTCGCCGCGGCGCTGACCGCGATCGGTGGTGTGCTGGAGCTCCTCTCGGTCCCCACCGTCGCCAGGATCCCGCTCTTCGCGCTGGCGATTCTGGTGGCCGGGATCCCACTGGCTCGCAAGGCCGTCGCCGCGCTGCGCGCGACGCACCAGATCGACATCAACACGCTGATGGTCATCGCGGTGGTGGGTGCGTCGGTCATCGGTGCCTGGCTCGAGGCAGCCACGGTGGTGGTGCTCTTCTCGCTCGGCGAGGCGCTCGAGGGGTACACGATGGACCGCGCCCGGCGCTCGATCCGGGCGCTGCTGACGCTGGCTCCGGCCGAGGCGGTCGTGCGGCACGGGGAGCACGAGCAGCGCGTCCCGGTGGCTGAGATCGCGGTCGGGGACGTCGTGATCGTGCGACCGGGCGAGCGTTTCCCGCTCGACGGCGTCATCCAGCAGGGGAGCTCGACGGTCAACCAGGCCCCGATCACCGGGGAGAGCCTGCCGGCCGAGAAGGCCCCCGGTGACGAGGTCTTCGCCGGCACGATCAACGGCGCCGGCGTGCTGGACGTGCGCACGACCCGGCGGGTGGGCGATTCCACCATCGCGCGGATCATCCGCATGGTCGAGGACGCGCAGGCGCAGAAGGCGCCGTCGCAGCGCTTCATCGACGTCTTTGCCCGCTACTACACCCCGGCGGTCATCGTCCTGGCCGTCATCGTGGCGCTCGTCCCGCCGCTCGCCTTCGGCAGTGCCTGGGTGACCTGGTTCTACCGCGCCCTGGTCCTCCTGGTGGTCGCCTGTCCCTGCGCGCTGGTCATCTCGACGCCGGTGTCGATCGTGTCGGCGATCTCGGCCGCGGCCAGGAGCGGCGTGCTGATCAAAGGCGGCGCCTATCTGGAGGCGGCCGGCTCGCTGCGGGCACTGGCCTTCGACAAGACCGGCACGCTGACCCGCGGGGAGCCGGTAGTGACCGCGGTCGTGCCCCTCGACGGCTGGGCGGAGGCCGACATCCTCGGCGTCGCCGCGGCGGGCGAGCGCTACTCGGAGCACCCGCTGGGTGAGGCGATCGTGCGCGCGGCCGACGCGCGCGGGCTCGACCGGTCGTCGTTCACGGTGGCGGACACGACCGCCCGGACGGGCCGGGGCGTCGAGGCCAGGGTGAACGGCCGACCGGTCCGGATCGGCACGCCCGGCTTCGTGCTGAACGGGAACGGATCCGCTGCGGTCGACGAGCAGGTCGCCACGCTCGAGCGCGCCGGGCAGACGGCCGTGCTGGTCGCGGTCGACGGGGCCGCCGTCGGCGTGATCGGGCTCGCCGATACCCTGCGGTCGGAGACGCGCCAGGCGCTGGAGGCGATCAAGCGTGCCGGCATCCGCGAGACGGTCATGCTGACGGGAGACCGTCGACCGGTGGCCGATGCGATTGCCGCGCAGATCGGGGTCGATCAGGTCGAGGCGGAGTTGCTGCCGGACCAGAAGGTCCGGGCGGTCGAGCGCCTGCTCGAGCGCTACGGGTC
>DATKRJ010000030.1:0-32722 GCA_035532355.1 Thermomicrobiaceae bacterium
CGCGCACGATGGTCAGGTAGGGCGGCGTCAGGTGGTCGGCGAAGAGCCCCACCATGTTCGCCAGGATCGCGAACTGGCCGGCGACCTGGCTGCCGTCGAAGCCGATGACCTCGCCGTCCTCGGCAAAGGGCTCCGCCAGCGCCGCCGCGTCCCGCGCGTTCCAGCCGTCGATGAAGTGCCGGTAGAGCTCCCGCACCGCCGCCTCGTCGCCGGACGGCGCCTCCCGGATTCGGGCTGTCTCTCCGTCCATCGCTCACCCCTATCCCGGTGAATCCCCGTGCCGACTTCGCGAACCCGCTACCGAGCAAACGATCTGGAAACCAGAAGGCACGGTGTGCCCTCAGCCGACCGCGATCATCACCACGGCCACCGCCGCCACGACCAGACCAACCGTCTGCAGGAGCCCCAGCCGCTCGCGCAGGACGACGCGCGCCAGCAGCACCGTGAACGCCGGGTAGAGCGCGGCCAGCACTGCCACTACCGCCAGCTGGCCGTGGCCGGTCGCGGCCAGGTAGAGGAGGTTGGCGCTCCCGCCCAGCACGCCGGTGACCGCGCCGAGGACCGCGGCCGCGCGCCAGGCGGCGCGCGACGGCCGCCGCCAGCGCACCACCAGCGCGACCAGCACCACGCCGAGCGCCTGGCCCGGCAGCAGCGGATAGGCGCCGGCCCGCGTGCCCGCCCGCGCCAGCGCGACGAACAGCAGCGCGAAACCGCCGCCCGCCACCAGTCCCGATACCGCTCCAACCCAGCGACTGCCACGCTGCGGGCCACCCTGCAGCGGCACCAGCACCAGCGCCGGCACCACCAGCGCGATCCCGGCCAGGGCTATCGGCGTCAGCCGCTCGCCGAGCAGCAGCCCGACCAGCGCCGGCAGCGCCGCCGTGAGCACCGCGGAGACCGGCGCCACCACGCTCATCGACCCGGCGCTCAGGCCCCAGTAGAGCGCCAGGATGCCGACCGCGCTCCCCACGCCGCTGAGGGTGCCCCACCCCAGCGCCGCGGCGCTGGGCGCCTGGGGGTGCGTCGCCAGCACCGCGACGATGGCCGCCAGCAGGCCGAACGACTGGGCGATGGCCGCCACGGCGGTGGGGTCGCCCCGCCGGCCCCCGACCCCCGCGGTGAAATCCGACACGCCGTAGCACAGCGCCGACAGCAGGCCCAGCATCGCCCCCATGCGACCTACTCTACACCGCGGTCGGGCCCACGCGGGCCACCGTGCCGCCGCAACCCGAGACACACGGCCCCCGAGTCCGCCTCCGGCGGGCTTCGTGCGTTAGCGCGGCGCTGAACCGCCGCGCGGTGCCCGCGAGCCTGCCGTCAATCCCTCAGCGGGCCATGCTGAAACCGAGAGGCCCCCGTCGCGGACGGGAGCCCCTGCGATGTCGAGGCGAGCCGCTCAGACGATGCCGCGCGGCACGATGTACCAGTAGGTGCGGTTGAAGAGCATCTTCTCGTAGTGGTAGATCCGGCTGGGACGCGGCGGCTCCGGCGGGTGGTCGTAGTCGAAGTTCATCGTCGTCGCCTGCTCGTTGCCGGTCTCCAGGAAGCACATCACGTGTCCGTTGTAGTGGCCGTTGCCGCTCGGCTTGCCGGTCACGGCCTCGACGATGCGGTCCGAGACGACCTTCGCCTGGAAGTGCGCCGCCGAGCCGCTCTTGGACACCGGCAGGTCGGTCGCGTCGCCGATGGCGAAGACGTGGTCCTCGCCCTTCATCTCCAGCGTGTTCCGGTCGGTGGGGATCCAGCCCTGCTCGTCCCCCAGCCCGGAGGCGCTGACGATCTCGGCGCCGCGGTGCGGCGGGATCATCACCAGCAGGTCGTAGTCGAGGGTCGTGCCCTCGAGCGAGTTGATCTGCTTCTTCTCGGCGTCGACCGTCTCCAGGTTGAAGAAGGTCTCGTAGGTGATGCCGCGCTCCTCGAGGATCGGCGTCGCGAACTCGGCCACCGACTCGATGGTGAAGACGCGGCCGATCGGGTAAGTGTAGGTCAATTCCACCCGGTCCCGCTTCCCCTGACGGCGCAGGTCGGCGTCGAGCAGGAAGAGGAACTCGAGCGGGGCCGGCGGGCAGCGGTGGGGCAGGCCGCCGATGCCGACGATGATCCGCCCGTGGTCGAACGCCTTCAGCGCCTCGCCCAGCTTCGCCGCGGCCTCGGCGCTGTAGAAGTGATGGCCGGCCTCGGCCAGGCCCGGCACGTCCTCCGGGACGTTCCGCGAGCCGGTGGCGATGACCAGGTAGTCGTAGGGCAGCGCCGCGCCGTCGTCGGCGACGATCAGGTGGCGCTCCGGATCAATGCGGGTGAAGTCGTCCACGATCAGGTTGATGCGCCGGTCGAGCAGCCCCCGTTCCGAGCGCACCAGGTTGCGAGCGGTCTCCTGCCCGAACGGGATGTAGAGCCAGCCCGGCTGGTAGACGTGCTTGCCCGTGCGGTCGGCGACGGTGATCTCGACATCCTGGCGGGCCAGCCCCCGGGCCAGCAGGTTGGCCGCGAGCGTCCCGCCGACCCCTCCGCCAAGAACCACGATGCGCGTCGGCATATGACGCTCCTTCCCTGTCCCGGTCCCACTAGTGCGTCTTGCGCACGACGAAGCGGGTGTAGCCTTCCTCGGGAAACGCGCCCAGGTACTCGAACTTGGCCTTGCCGATCCAGAGCGGGATGTCCTTGCTCGAGCCCGGGTCCGACGACAGCACGGCGATTACGCTGCCCACCGGCGCCATCTTGACGGCGCGGATCAGCTCCATCAGCGGTCCCGGGCAGAAGCTGCCACGGACGTCCAGCTCCTTGTCGACCTTCACGTCCTTCACGTCGAGCATTGCTGATACCTCCTCCAGGTCAGCTGCATTAGATGAACAGGGTGAACTTCGCGTCCCGCGACTTGTCGATGAAGCCGGCCACGCCCAGGGTGTCGTCGATGATGTCCTCCAGGTCGGTCTGCTTGATGTCCAGCAGCTCCATCGTCTGGCTGCAGGCGAAGACGTGCAGCTCGCCGAGCTCCTTGGCCTGGGTCAACGTGTCGAACCAGGACGGTACCTTCTTGGCCTGCATGGCGGCCATCATCGGCTCGCGGAACTCCTCGAAGTCCTTGCTGATCTTCATGTTCTGCTGGTAGTCGCCCTTGCGGAACGCGATCAATCCCCAGTTGGTGACGAAGAGGTTGACCTCCATCCCCATCGCGACCGCGCCGGTGCTGAGCGTCGAGACCGCCATCAGCTTGTCCACCGTGCCGGAGAAGACGATGATCGCCATCTTGTCGGGCTTGTCGTCCACGCTCTCGCTCCCTTCGTGAGCCCCGCGGATCCGGCCCCTCGCCGCCCCCGGTCACTCGCGCTGGCCACAGCGTAGCCAGAACGCGATGTCAGCCGCGTAACGTCAGCACCGCCACGGCTACAACTTCGTGACAAATCCGACAAAGTGCGGCACTCTTCGCCTCCGCGATGAGCGCCAGGTGGTCCCGTGACTCGCGCCGGCCCGCACACTGCGTGCCGCATGTGGGATGCGTGACTTCCGGTCACATCACTCTGGCCAAACGTCGCGGGAACGGCTACAATGTCAGCAGGAGCCCGCGAACGAACGCGGGCTCTCGGGGCGCCCGCGACGACTGTCCGGCAGGACGGCGCCGGTCGGCGATTGGCGGGACACCGCGGCCACTTGACGGGGAGTGCAGGGGAAACGAGGACACCGGATGCGTCGCGTGGGCCACATGCACCGCGAGGTGCTGGTCGCTGTGCTCGTGCTCACGCTCGGCCTGGCCGCGTGCCGCACGCCGTCCGCGCTGCGCCAGAACGGTCCGAACGCGGCCAACGGCCTCGTCAGCGTCCCCCCGGCGACTGTCCCGACACCGACGCCCACCTCGCCCGCCGCCCCGGCCGTGGCGTCAGTGTCCACGGCCCTGCCCACCGGCGTCGGCGGCTCGACCCGCGACATCCGCTGGGACGAGGCGATCCGGCTAGCCGACGGCTCCAGTCTCGGCGTCGTCACCGTCCCCATCCTGAACGTCCGCTCGGCGCCGCTCCTGTCCGCGCCGGTACTCGGCAACGTCTTCGGGCATCACCCGATCCCCGTCTTCGAGCAGGTGCGGGGGGATACGGTCGATGGCAACCCGTACTGGTACCGGGTGGCGCCGAACGGCTACGCCTCCGCCGCGCTGGTCGATCCCCTGATCCCACCGACGCCGCCGAAGACCTACACGGGACACTGGGTCGACGTGAATCTCACCCAGTTCTATGCGATTGCCTACGACGGCAGCCGCCCCGTCTATGCCGCCATCATCACGGCCGGACGCGACGGGGCGACCCCTACCGGTGTCTTCCAGGTCTTCGCCCGCCTGCGCAACGAGACGATGGATTCGGCCACGGTCGGGATACCCAAGGGGAGTCCGCACTACTACCACCTGACCAACGTGCAGTACACGCAGTACTTCGAAGCGGGCGGCTACGCCCTGCATCAGAACTACTGGACCCCCCCGGATCAGTTCGGGAACTACTCGACCAACGGCTGCGTCGGTCTGCTCCTGCCGGATGCCGCCTGGTTCTGGGATTTCCTCTCGGACGGCTCGACCGTCAGCGTGCACGCCTGAACATCCAGTCCCCGCGGCATGGCTCCGGTTCCACGGGAATGCGGTAGCGTGGCGCAGGGGCGTCCTGGTGGACGCTCCCTCTCAACGACTCGTCGAACCCGGCATCCCTGCCCGCCGTCACGGCGACGGACCCCGCAGGGATACCGGCGGACCAGGGCTGCCTCACCGTGCCGCCACGCCCGGTCGATCACCCTCGCGGTGAGGCCTCCCGATCGGCAGCCCAGCTCCGGGCGCTCGGCCGCGAGAGCTTGACGGCCGGGAGCCGGTCGACGGATGATCGCGGGACATGACCACCCGTATCGCGGCGATGGTAGGCGAGTAGACGGGTAGGCGGGAGACCGCAGGGAGACGGGCCATGGGCTTGGCGGACAGCATCGGGTCGTGGATCTGGCAGCAGCTGGACCAGGCAGGCGGGCGCGGCGTCGTCATCGGGCTCTCCGGCGGGATCGACTCGGCCACGGCGGCCGGCCTGGCGGCCCGCGCCCTGGGACCGGAGCGCGTCCTCGGCGCGATCATGCCGGCCCACAGCCACCCACAGGACCTCGAGCACGCCCAGATGGCGGCCCGGGCCTTCGGCATCGACCCGGTACACGTCGACCTCACCCCGGTCTACGACACCCTCGTCGCCACCCTGCCGCCTGGGAACGACCTGGCGATGGCCAACATCAAGCCGCGCCTGCGCATGATGACGCTCTACCACCTAGCGAACACCAACGGCCGGCTGGTGCTGGGCACCGGCAACAAGACGGAGCTCCTGGTCGGCTACTTCACGAAGTACGGGGACGGTGGCGTCGATCTGCTGCCGCTCGCCGGCCTCTACAAGCACCAGGTGCGCGAGGTCGCCCGCGAGATCGGCGTCCCGCAGGCCATCATCGACAAGCCGCCCAGCGCCGGACTCTGGCCGGGGCAGACCGACGAGGGCGAGATGGGGATCAGCTATCCCGAGCTCGACGCCATCCTGGCGGCCATCGAGCGCGGCGACACCGCCGGGCTGCCCCAGGAGCAGGTCGCGCGCGTCGAGCGGATGATGGCGGGCTCGGACCACAAGCGCCGGATGCCGCCGATCTTCCAGCCGTCCGGCGATTGACGTGCGGAGCACGCGGGACGACGCGCCTAAGCACGGGGTCGCGGCCGGGCTGGCGGGCGGGCTCGCGTTCCTCGGGGTGATGGCGCTCGACATGCGGGTGACCGGCGAGCCGACGAACGACCTGCGCCTGCTGGCCGGACTCGTGCCGGGCGGCGAGCGCCACTGGCGCTGGCTGGGGACGGCGATCCACTTCGCGAACTCGGTGGCGCTCGGCCTGGTCTTCGTCCGCGCGCGGGGGCGGCTGCCGGGACCCGGCTGGCTGCAGGGGCTCTTCTTCGCCCAGGCGGAGAACGTCGTCGTGTGGCCGCTGCTGACGGCGATCGACCGGGTCCACCCGACCATCAGAGCGGGACGGCTGCCACGGTTCGCCCGCCCCGTTCCCTTCGTCCAGGAGGCACTGCGCCACGCCGCCTATGGCCTCGTCGCCGGGGCCGTCGCCGCGCAAGTCGCGCCGCGCTGAAGCCGTCCGTGCTCGGGCTGGACGGCAGGCTGGACGGTGGTTTTCCGCGCCGGGACAGCGAAAACGGCCACGTCGTCCGGGCGGCGCCGAGCCCCTGGGGCACGCCGGCAGGACGATGAACGGCGAGCGCGTGGGCGGAAGCCGACCCGTGCCCGGCCAGCGTCGCACGGCGCCTCCAGGATGCGAACGTCAGTCGTTGCATCCGTCAGAGACGGTCTTGGAACTGGCGTGGGGGCTCCGGTTACCAGCGGATAAGTAGGAGCGTCACCGCGATCACGATCATCGCGACCGACAGACGCCGCAGTGGCGTCTCCCACGTCGAGAGCAGCTCGCGCTGTTCCCACCGCCGCTGGGTGCCGTCGGCCAGCGTAAGATTCAGGATCGCATCGTCGGTCTCGCGCCGCACAAAGCGGGCGGAGGTGCTCAGCGATCGCTGGACCAGGCTCAGGATCGTTGCGGCCAGCGCCATGCCTATCGCGGCGGGCGAGATCGTCAGGGACTGCGCCCAGAAACCGACCAGGACCGGGAACGCGCCCCAGGCGAGGCCGAACCCGATCTCCGTGTGGAGCAACCCGCCCCACCACTCGAGCGAATAGCCGGCGGCCAGGACGAACCCGGCCACGGCCCACGCGATCACCCAGACCGATACGAGCCAGACTCCGGCGAGCATAACCACGCCCGAGACGGCAAAGCCCAGCACCGCCATGGTCATGAGGAACCGGTCATCCACCCGCGTGCGGAGCGGCCGCCCATTCCATTCGTCGAGCGCGTGCGACGCGATACCGGTCCCGGCGAAGAAGGCGAGCACCGTTCCGCCCAGGCGGAGCCCATCCAGGTGCGCGGCCAGCGCCGCACCGAAGACCACGTAGCTCAGGTGCCAGGCAGTGTAGGGAACATGGAGGATCGTGAGGATGTCAGCGCCCACGCTCCCCCGGCGCGCGTAGAACGCCCGGGCTCCGCCGGTCACCGGCGCCGTCCCCACATAACGACTCCGCCGCCGACGGACAGGCGCGCGGCGCGCACGTCCCCGATACCCGCCGACTCCCAAAGTCGCAGAAGAGCATCGGGCGGAAACCGACGGTGGAACCCGGCGATGCTTGGGCCGAGGAACCAGCCGACGTCCTTCCACCCGGGCGAGATCATCGCACCCACCGCCGGCAGCACGACACGGGTGTAGATGATCCAGAGCGGCTTCCACGCTCCCCGCGGCAGGCCAAACTCCACCATGCCTATCGTCCCGCCCGGACGAACGACCCGGGCGAGCTCCCGCATGCACGCAGGCGGGTCGGCCACGTAGCGCAGCAAGTAGGTGAAGGTAAGACCGTCAAACGACGCGTCGTCAAACGGCAGACTCTCGGCGCGCCCGAGCACCGCGGTGAAGCCCTTGCGGGCGGCCAGCCCAAGCATCTGGGACGACTGGTCAAGCGCGACGACCCGGAACTGACGCTCGGTGAGGCAACGAGAGACCTGCCCGGTGCCCGCCGCGACGTCGAGCACCGTCGAGTCGGGCGGCAGATCCAGTCCGGCAACCATGGCTCGTCGCCAGCGGCGATCCTGACCGAGGCTCAACACGAGCGACCAGCGATCGTAGTCGCGCGCGAGTGGAGCGAAGAGGCGGCCGGCCAGACGATTCGCGTCGCTGCTCATTGGGCTCTCCCGCAGCCGATCAGGGGTGCAAACGGTGCAGACGGTGCAAGGCATGGTCCAGGGCGCACACGCTCCACATCCACGGGGCGGCTCAGCTGAGCGCGAGCTTAGCGCGCAGGTCGGCGGCGCAGGCCGTCTACCAGCGCGCGGAGCGGCCCGGCGGGGCCGGGCAGCGAGTCCGTGAATCCGCGCGCCTCCGTGTCGAACTGCCAGACCTCGAGATCCACCCGGGTGTGGTTGAAGACGGGTCGCGCCGAGAGGGTGACGTAGCCGCCACCCCCGGTGAAGACCCGGTGGTTGACGCCGCGCTGCGTGAGCTCCAGACCGAGCTTGCCCGAGGAGCCGAAGTACTCCTGGGCCCGGGCGAAGACCTCTCCGGGACGCAGGCGCGTCTCGATGCGGTAGCGCATCGTCAGGGGCCCCGCCGGCGCCGGCGTGAGGACCGGGCGCGCTGCGCGCTCGCCACCGGGCCCTGCAGGTCACCGGTGCTGCCGCCGAGGAGTGCGATCTCCTCCGGCTGGTGGCCGGCCGATAGGAGCGGCGCCACCACGTCCGTCGCCAGGTCCGCGATCCAGGCGTCGAGCACCGTCGCCCGGCCGACCAGGCGGCATTCCGGGAGATCCGCCGGAAGGAGCGCGGTGTGGCCGCGCTCGAGACGCACGGCGTCGCCCTTCCCGCCCCGCAGCTCGCACGCCCCCTCGACGCCGCTCAGCAGGTGAAAGGAGCCGCCTCCGGATCCCGGCACCACGAACTCCCCATCCACCGTCCAGCGCTCGAGCGTGAAGTACCGGCAGGCGGCCAGCACCGCGCGCCGCCCGGTCAGCGGCAGCGCGGGCGGAGTCGTCGCGCGGCGCCCCGGCGCGAGCGCCCGCAGGGCGTCCTCGAGGTGGAGGTCGCGGGGAAGACCGTCCAGGCCGAGGCGCTCCCAATCGTACAGTCGGAAGGTGACGTCGCTGTTCTCCTGGATCTCATAGAGCAGGACGCCCGCGGCGATAGCGTGGACGGTGCCTGCCGGCACGATCAGCGTGTCGCCACAGGCGACGGTGCGGCGCTCGAGGAGCGCGTCCAGGCCGCCGACCTCGATGGCGGCCCGCACCTCGTCGGCCGTCACCTCGTCGACGAGGCCGGTGATCAGCGCGGCACCCGGCTCCGCCTGGACCACGTACCACGCCTCGGTCTTGCCCCGCTTGCCCAGGCCGAGCGCGCCCTGATCGTCGGGATGGACCTGCACCGACAGGACGTCGGCGGCGTCGATGAATTTGACCAGTAGCGGGAAGTCGCCGAACGGCTGACTCGCGAGCGCGCCTCGCGTCCCGAGCAGTGTCTCACCGGCGGCGCGCGCGAGCTCACCGAGCGTCCGGCCGGCCAGGGGACCGTTGACGACGACGGCCGCGTCGCCGGTCTCGAGCGACTCGCCGATGGCGGCATCGAGCGGCAGGGACTTGCCGAGCACCGTCTCGAGGCGCCGGCCACCCCAGACCTTCTCGTCGTACTGAGGCCGGAGCAGCAGTGGATAGCCGATCACAGCCGCCTGCCAATCCTGTTCGAGGGTGTACGCGGCCACACTGGGCGTTGGCGGCGAGACACAGCAGGAACCTCGCCACGACCAGCCGACGGGACGCGTCGTCCCCGGGGTGTACCCGGGCAACGGGCGTCCGTGGATCCGCGGCCCCGGTTGGAGCGAGATGATGGCAGGCAGGACGCCTCGCCGTCAACCGCCGGTGCGGCCTCGGCCGGTATCGACGGCGGCAGGTCGCCGGATGCCCGATGCGGGCACCCGGCGAACGCCCCACCTCCCAGAGACCGGGATTACTGGCTGGTCTGGATAGCGCGCCAGAGGGACACGGTCAGCACGACGGCCACCGCGGCCGGCATGATGATCCAGGCGGCGGAGCCCACGCGCGCCAGCAGGGCCGTCACGACCAGCGCCGCCACAACGCCAACCGCCACCATCCAGTCGTCGCCGACGATGAAGTCGTACCAGAAGCGCAGGAAGTTCACGATGAAGCGCATCTCAGTCCTCCTCAGTGCCCGACTTAGCCACCTCGGCCACCAGGACGGGCGCGGTCGAGCGCTGCGCCCGCAGGAAGGCCACCAGCCCGAACGACACCGCCAGCACGAAGGCCAGCACGCCCAGGATCGCCGCGTCGCTGCCGGGCCAGTGGACGCCCGCGCCCTCGGCGCCCCAGAAGGTGCCGAAGGTGGTCAGCATCGCGCCGACGGCGAACTTCATGGTGTTCTCCGGGACACGACTCAGCGGCGCGTGGACGACCACGCCGACGCCGGCCACCAGCACCAGCGCCGCCGCGGCGCCGAGAGCCGCCAGCTCGATGCCGCGGGCGCCGCTCCCAAACGTGCTGCCGAAGGTCAGCACGATGAAAGCGACCTCGAGCCCCTCGAGGAAGACCCCCTTGAACGACAGGGTGAAGGCGTACCAGTCCATGCCGGCCCGCACCACGGTGCCGGCCTCACGCGCCTCCGCCACCTCACGGTGGTAGATGGCGTCCTCGTCGTGGAGCGACTTGTAGCCGGAGGAGCGCAGGATGGCCTTGCGCAGCCACTGCAGGCCGAAGATCAGCAGCAGCGTCCCGACCACCAGCCGCAGGGCGGAGATCGGGATGAGTGTCAGGGCCGGACCCAGCGCGGCCACGACCACGGCCAGGGCGACGGTCGCGACCGCTACCCCGGTGAGGGCGGAGCGCCAGCTGCGGGTCACCCCGACCGCCAGCACGATGGTCGTCGCCTCGACGAACTCGACGGCCGAGGCGAGAAAGGACGCGAGCAGCAGAAACGCGATGCTCATGAGCCCGTCTCCTCTGTCTCCAGTGTCCGCGGCACATCCGCGTCACGAGCCGGCCGGGCCGGCAGCGGCGCCACCGGCAGCGGGTAGTCCCCCACCGCGGCGCTGTCGTCGCCATGGTGGCGGTAGACCTCGTGCTCGAAGCCGTCGAGCAGCTCCTGGCAGCGCGCGATCCAGTCATCGACCTCCTGCCGCCGGGAGGCGCCGAACCAGTCGCGTGCCACGATCCGGTCGAACCAGCGCCGGATTTTCTCCAGGTCCTGGGCGATCTCCTCTGCCTCCTCGAAGGTGTAGTTCCGCCGGAAGTGCTCGAACTCGATCTCACGGACGAACTTGGTCTCGCACTCCTCGACGATCTCGGCGTACTCCTTGTTGCGCAGGTCGCGGACGGCGGCGACGATCTTGGCGTCGTCCTCCGGCCGCAGGTGCGGGATCTCGAACAGGGTCGCGTCGCCGTCGAACCCGGTGATCTTCTCGCTGACGCGCTCGAGCTCGGCGCGCAGCTCCGGGCGCCGCGGCACGATGCAGACGCACTGCTGCAGGTAGAGCGACCCCAGGCGCTTGAGGTCCCGCCAGACGGCGACCCGCCTGCTCGCGGGCTCGCTCGGCACGCGGTAGACAAACAGCAGCCAGGAACGGTCGACCATCGCCACCTCCTCGATCACAGCTGATGCAATGTTACACCTGTACGTGGCTACGGCACAGGGGCAGGGCGCGAGGAAACCGGCGCCGGTGCTCAGGGCACGAGCGAGAGGGTCCGCAACTGGTCGAGGACGTACGCGCGAATGTCGCGGACCGCGGGCAACTCCTGGACGAGTTGCCCGCCACGCAGCAGCGGCTGGAGCATCCGCACGGGCTCCTCACCGCTCGCGCACTCGACGGCGAGCCGCGCCTGCGCCAGGGGCAGCACCCAGTCCTGCCCCGAGGCCGGACAGCGCCAGAGCTCCTTGGCGCCGCTCATCTTGCCGCGCTTGGCGACCGGCCGCCCCTCGATCTCGACGATGTCCATGCCGAAGTCGATCGTCTGCGCGCTGGCGATGCTGGTGCCGACGCCGAAGGCGTCGACGACGTCGCGCAGGCGCACGACGTCGTCCTCGTCGAGCCCGCCGCTGACGATGATGCGTACGTGCTGGAAGCCGCGCAGGTCCAGTTCCCAGCGGACCTCCTCGACGATGCGGCGGAAGTCCCCGCGCCGGGAGCTCGGGGTGTCGAGCCGCACGCCCCACAGTCGGTCGCCGAGCGCCTGGGCCACGCGGACAGCCTCGAACTTCTCGTCGTTGAAGGTGTCGATCAGCGCGATGCGCGGCACCTCGCGCGGCAGGACGCGGTCGTAGGCCAGTGCCGCCTCGACCGTGTCGCCGACGAGCAGGACCAGCGAGTGCGGCATGGTGCCGGTCGGGTCGGCGCCCAGGATGCGGGCCGCCTTGACCACGCTGACGCCGTCGCAGCCACCGAGGTAGGCGGCCCGCTCGATCACCGGCGCGATGGCGGGGTGGGCGCGGCGGGCGCCGAAGCTGGCGACGGTCTTGTCTCCGGCCAGGATACGGATGCGGGCCGCCTTGGTCGCCACGCCGGACGACTGACAGATCAGGCCGAGGATCGCCGTCTCCAGTGCGGCGAACTCCAGGTAGGAGCCGTGGACCTCCATGACCGGCTCGTAGGCGCGGAAGAACGAGCCCTCGGGGACGGCCCGCACGTCGATCGGACGCCCCTGGAGGAGCGCCGCGACCTCCTCGAGCCCAGCGAAGATCCCCCACGCCGCGCCGCCGGGCAGCGACTTGGCCGTGAACTCGGCCCGCACCGGGCGGTCGGTGCCGGTGGCGCGGATGATCTCCACCGCGCGGTCGAAGTACACGTCGGTGGTCAGCCCGGCCCTGATCTCCGCCTCGGTCGCCTGGTGCAGGGATCGCGGAGCATGCTGCTGGTCCATCCGCTGTCCTCCCGCGGCCATGAGCAACGTCCCCGGCACCCGCCGTGAATCCGGCGAGGGAGAATAGCACAACCCGAGCCGGCCGGGTTGACGCTCTAGCGGGGAGGCGGTAGCGTCCGTACGCCAGATCGGCACGACGAGGGGGTGCGATGAGCGAAGACGACGCCGGGGTCCTGAGTCGCGAGCAGATCGCCGGGCTGCTCGACGCCGATCCGCCACTGGTGCACGGGCTGCGCGACCGCGAGGCGCAACTGCAGCCGAACGGCATCGACCTGACGCTCGCCTCGGTGGCCACCTTCCGCGGCCCCGGCACACTGGCGGTGGACAACCGCGACCGCCGTCTGCCGGAGGCCGACGAGTTGGAGTTCGATGCTCGGGGCGGCCTGACCCTCGAGCCCGGGCCGTACCTGATCCGCCTCAACGAGACGGTCAACCTGCGGGCCGACACGATGGCCTACGCCCGGCCGCGCTCGAGCTTGCTGCGCTCGGGGGTGGCGGTACACACCGCCGTCTGGGACGCCGGGTACTCCGGCCGCGGCGTTGCCCTGCTGGTCGTCTATAACCCGGCCGGATTCCGCGTCGAGCGGGACGCCCGCATCGTGCAGCTCGTGTTCCACCGCCTGGACACCGCGACCGCCTCCGGCTACCGCGGTGCCTACCACGGCGAGGGCCAGTCCGGCGGGACCGAGCCACCGGGCTCCGCCGGCTAACCCGCGCGAACACCGGTCGACGGGCAGCGGAACGATCGGCACGCCGGGCGAGACGCCCGGGACGCTGGACGCGACCTGGAGCAGCGGCTTGCCCGGCGCCGGTGGCAGCCTGTCGAGATCGAGCGCGGTGACCGCCGGCTGGAGCTCCACCCGGTCCACGGCAAGCTCGGTGCCGGCTGCACGCGCTGGAAGCGCCGACGACGGGAGATGGGCGGTCCGCGCCACCGGCCACATCGATAACGGGCAGGTTGGTCGACGCCTCCGGAAGCCCGTTGAGCCTGCCGGGGAGATCAGCGACCAGATCGAGGGTCTGCTCGGCGCGATCGACGGCTGACGTCGTTGGGCCCCGCGCAGCGAAGAGAGCCGGCTGCCCGGCTCTCTTCTCGGATGCGTTGGCCTGGTTGGCACTGGATCTGCCACAACCCCCGAAGGGCAGCCACCGCCGCGCTGTTGGGACCGGCCGCCTGGCGCCACGACCGCCCCAATGAGCTATATCGAGTGTAGCAGCTTCCGCGCTTATGGCAAGGTCGCGCGCGGACCTCGCGAACCTCGACGTCGCCGTGGTAGGCCGATTGTTCGTGTTCTCCCGCCGAAATACGTCGATTCTCCGGCACAACCGGCGGTTGCGATGCCGGTTCTCCGGCGAAACAGCGCCAGGACGCCGATGGTCAGTCGACCGTGTCCGGCTGCGGCGCGCCCACGATGCGCAGCCAGCCCAGAAGGCGGCGCTTGACGTCGTCGGGGTTCCCCTCCTCGGAGAGCTGCTTGCGGACCGTCGCCCAGCCGCCCCGGTCGGTCTCGTAGATCGACTGGCCGCCGTGGAGACGGAAGAAGGCCGCCCGATCGCCGAACTGCACCAGGAAGAAGTCGTAGACCATCCGCGGATGGAGGGCGACGCCGTGAAGATAGAGTGGATGGTAGGCGCCGTCGACGGGCTGGTCGTCGACGAAGATCTCACGCGCGACGACCACGCCCGGATGCTCCAGGATGAGCTCGGTGACGACGTTGTAGAGCATGGGATAGCGCTGCTGCCGCTCCTCCCAGTACATGCCGAGATCCTGCTCGGGCAGCCCAAACGATGGGAAGAGGGTCAGGATGTCGGCCAGCGCGTGCTCTGGATCCTCGCGCAGCGCTCCACCGAGTGCCAGCCGCGTCTCGCCGTTGCCGTGGGTGATACGCGGCGCGTCCTCCCCGCTCAGCATGATCAATCCGAAGGAGTCGGCCGGCTCCTCCTGGAAGAGCGCCGAGGTGACCCGGCGCGTCAAGAGGAAACGGTCCCACCCGTTCTCGGGGTGGAACACCGGCAGCGCGTCGATCGCCGAGTCGGCGTAGCGCGCCCCGACGATGGCGTTGGCCACCACCCAGCCAAGGGCAAAGGCGACCCGGTCCGGCGTCGCCAGGTGCTGCTCGATCTCCGACAGGCCCTCGCTCATTGGCAGGGGCGGGAGATCACCGTAGTTGCGGAGCGCCAGCTCCACCTGCTCGCGGAAATCCATCGGCACGTTGCTCACCACCTCCTGCCTGCCCATGCGCGGCTCCGTCCAGCGACGGAGGGGCAGCCGTCATCGCGGCTGGGACATCCCGGCCGCACGTCCCTGAAGGCACCACCACCGGGCCGGGATTGTACCCCGGCGTCGCCCGGCCCGACGACCTCGGGACAGGCACTGTACGGACATGTAGACGAAGGTCCTGAGTCGTTCAGGAGCCGGTTACCCGCCCCGATTGCCTATAGTACACTCAATCTTGCTGAACTTGGCGGGCGTCACTGGAACACGGCAGTGGTCGAACGCGGCGAGAAAGGGCCTGGTCTGTGCGGGACTTAACCGTTGGCGATGTCCTGAAGCTGGCGCGCCGCTGGTGGTGGGTGCTGCTCCTGTGTCCGCTGGTCGCTGGCGTCGCGGCGTATGTGGTCAGCCACTCGCTCCCGCGCTACTACGAGGCCGACGCCATCCTGGTTATCGACCAGAGCCAGACGGCCGGGTCGTCGACCTATAACGACATCCAGGCCGCGCAACAGCTCGCCACGACCTACAGCCAGCTGGCGACGACGCGCCCGGTGCTGACCGCCGCCATCCAGCAACTCGGTCTCAAGGTGACCCCCGAGCAGCTGGCGAGTCAGCTCACGGTGGCGCCGGTCAATAACACCCAGCTGCTGCGCGTCGCCGCGACCGATCGCAGTCCCCAGCTGGCCGCGCAGCTCGCCAACACGGTCGGCCAAGCCTTCATCGACCAGATGAAAGCGCAGCAGGCCGCGACGGTTGGATCGAGTGGGACCGAGATCCAGACCAACATCAACACGGTCAAGGCCCGCATCGCCTCCGAGTCGGCCCGCATCACCCAGCTGCAGGGGCAGTCCGACGCCGGGACCGCCAGCGTCCAGGCCCAGATCACGCAGCTCCAGTCGCAGCTGAACCAGGACCAGTCCACCTACACCAGTCTGCTCGAAGCCCAGCAGCAGATGGACCTCGCCGCCGCGCAGAACGGCACGCAGATCCGCATCGCGGAGGAAGCGGTCCCGCCGCGCGGCTTCGTGCGGCCGCGCATCATGCTCAACACCGCGGTCGCCGGCGTCCTCGGCCTGCTCGTCGCCTGCGGCATCGTGCTGGTCGTGGGCTACGTGGATGACACGGTCAAGACGTCGGAGGAGGTGCAGCGGCTGACCGGACGCACCGCTCTGGGCCTGATCCCGGGGCTGCGCTCGCCCGAGGGGGTCGAGCCGCAGGCGCACCCAAACGCCGCCGCCGCCGAGGCCTATCGCACCATGCGCACGAACTTTCAGTTCGCCACCGTGGGTCAGGAAGTCCACTCGCTGGTGGTGACGAGTTTCCGCCCGGGCGACGGCAAGACCACCACGCTGGTCAACTTCGGCGCGGTGCTGGCCCAGGGGGGCCAGCGGGTCATCATCGTCGACGCCGACCTGCGCAAGCCTCAGGTCCACAAGCACTTTCCCGGCCTGACGACCCGCACCGGGCTCACCAACCTGCTGCTCAGCACCGCCGACGTGAACCTGCGGCCGCTGCTGCGCCAGACCGCTATTCCCGGACTCCGGGTGCTCCCGGCGGGGCCGCTCCCGCCGAACCCGCCGGACGTCCTCAACGCGCCGCGCATGCGCCGCATCGCCGAGCAGCTCGAGGAGGAGGCCGACATCGTCCTCTTCGACGCCCCACCGATGGCGGTCAGCGACGCGCTGATCCTGGGCGGGATCGTCGACAGCCTGCTGCTGGTCGTCACGCACGGCCGGACGCGCTCCTCGGAGCTGCAGCACGCGGTGCAGGAGCTGGCCCAGACCGGCACGCCGCTCATCGGCGTGGTCATCAACCAGGTCGAGCTCGAGCGTGCCGGCAGCTACTACGCGTACTACCGGGCGTACTACGAGGCCGGGACGAAGCCCGGGACGAGCCCGGCCAGTTCGACCGCTCCGGCGAGCTCGAGCGCCGTGGTGCCACCGAGCCAGCGTATCCGCGCGCTCCGACCCCACCAGCCTGACGGCCAGGAGTATCCGGGGCAGTCGTCCGGCCCACTGCGACGAACCGGCGGCTGAGCCGGCGCAGACGATCGTACCAAACGGGTCCGTGTCGGAGACCGACGCGGGCCCGTTTCGTGTCCACTCGAGTGCGGGCCGGGGTCCGCGCGACTCAGGCGCGGCGCACCCGCTGGAACAGGGACGCGCGCTGCGGCAGCTGCGGATCCGGCAGGGTGACGCCCGCGCCGGCCAGGACGGCCGCGGCCGACTCGACCATCCAGGCGGCGTAGTCCGGCCCGGTGATCGCGATCACCGCGTCTAGCGCCTCCTGCAGGCGCGGCGGGCGGGTCGACAGGTCGTGCGCGTCGCTGGCCACGAGGTGCGCGATGTGGGTGCGGACGAGCCAGTCGGCAGCGCGTCGCTCCGCCGGCCCGGCAACGTCGAGCAGGGACATGCCGTTCACCTGGATGAGGACGCCGCGCACGATCAGCTCGATGAGGATGCCCGGATCCTCCTGCACCGCCGGGTAGCGCTCGGCGTGCGCCAGGATCGGCACGATGCCCTCGACCTGCAGCTCGTAGATGGCGTCGAGCAGGTAGGGCGGCCAGTCCCCATGCAGCGGCAGCTCGAGGAGCAGGTAGTAGGTGCCGTTGAGCGTGGTCAACTCACCGGCGCGGTAGCGCTCCGCCAGGCCGGCCTCCAGCCGCACCTCGCTCCCCGCCACCACCCTGACCGACAGCCCGGCATCGGCCGCCAGCGCGCTCAGCCCGGCAACGCCTTCCGCGATCCGCGCGGCGTCGCAGGACGCCGAGTGCGGCGTGGCGATCACGGTGCGAATGCCGTCTGCCTCGGCCATGCGCAGCATGGCGACGGCCTCCGCCGGGTCTCGGGCGCCGTCGTCGACGCCGGGCAGGACATGCGCGTGCAGGTCGACGAGATCCGTCCAGCGTTGGGCCACCGGGCGCGTCGGCAGTGCCGGCAGGTCGCTCGGGAGCGGCACCACCGGCAGGGCGGAGGGGAGCGACGACTCCACGCGGGGCACGGCGACGGGCCAGACCGGCTGTCGCCGGGCGGCGCTCGCTGCCGAAGGTCGCCGGACGGGCCGCCTGCCCGGCTGCTCGATGCGCCCGGGCGGCCACCACGACTGCCGGTCCGGCCTCGACGGACCGTTCCCGTTCGGGTCCATCTGCCCCTCCTGATCCACCGGGTGGCGCAGGCCGCGCCCCTGGACTGCCACAACCCTACCGACGCCGGCCGCCGGGGTCGAGGTGCGTCCTCCCCAGAATCGCCGACCCAATAGTCTCAATCTCGCGCGGCGTGCCCACCCGGGTCCAGCGTACCGCCGCGCCTAGCCCCAACGCACCGGCCACGATTGGTCGATCTGATCATGTGCGGCGCGGTGCGCGCCGCTAGGCTCGGAGTGGCTGCGCCGAACCGGTCCCGCCGCGGGGTGGGGACGGCCGAACCATGAGACGGTCGGAACCGACGCGCGACGTTCCCCGACCGGACCGGCTCACGCACCGACGGCCCGCCGCGGCGCGGCGCAATGGGGAGCGGTGTCATGCAGAACCTCCGAAGATCAGGTCGGCGGCGACGCCTCTCCTGGTCCGTGCTGCGCCTGGCCGGGCTGGGCGTGACGTTGCTCCTGCTGGCCGGGTGGGCAGCCTGGCCGGGACAGGCCGACGCCATCGGCGGCACGGCGTCGCGACTCGCGTCGCCCACCCATACGAGCGGCACGACCACGATCCAGACGGTGTTCGGACTCCGTCGCACCCCCACGCCCACGCGCACCGCCACGGCCACGCCGATCCAGACGCCATCGCCGACCGCGACTGCCAGTCCCAGTGCCACCCCGGCGCCGCCGCCGGCGCCGAGCCGGTCGATCCAGTCGATGGTCGACGCGGCGGCGCCCGGTGCGGTCGTCACGGTGCCGGCGGGCATCTACCGCGAGGCCGTGACCATCAGCAAGCCCCTGACCCTCGTCGGCCAGCCCGGCGCCGAGATCCGCGGCAGCGACGTCTGGACCGGTTGGACGAGGAGCGGCGCCTACTGGGTACACGGCACGGTCCCCACCTTCCCCGCCAGCAACGCGCCCTGCCTCGCCGCGAGCAACGGCCGCTGTGACTGGCCCGAGCAGGTCTTCTTCGACGGCAAGCCACTGCTCCAGGTGGCGGCCAACCCGACGAGCGGCCAGTTCGCCGTCGACGGGTCGCGCCGGGTGGTGCTGGCCGACGACCCGAGCGGCCACACGGTCGAGGTCACGACGCGCCAGTTCTGGATCTTTGGGCTGGCCGACAACGTGACGGTCCAGGGCTTTACCATGAAGGACGCCGCATCCCCGCCGCAGCTCGGGGCCATCGAGAACAACGGCCACGCCAACTGGACGCTGCAGAGCAACACCCTGAGCGACGCCGCGGGCGCCGTCGTGTTCCTCAACGACGCCTCCGGCCTGCGGGTGCTCGGCAACGACATCGCGCGCGGCGGGCAGGAAGGGCTCTCGCTCGACAACACTACCGGCGCCATCGTGCGCGGCAACACGGTCCACGACAACAACAGCGAGCTGTTCGATACGGCCTGGGAGGCCGGGGGAGCGAAGATCACCCACTCCACGAGCCTCACGGTCGACGCTAACACCTTCTCGAAGAACTTCGGCGCCGGCCTGTGGCTAGACATGAACTGTAGCGGCGTCACCGTGAGCAACAACCGGGCGGATCACAACGCGCGCACGGGTATCGCCTTCGAGGTCAGCCATCAGGGAACGATCGTCGGCAACGCGGTCTGGGAAAACGGCTGGGACAAGCCGACCTCCTGGGGTGCCGCGGGCATCTTCGTGAACAGCTCCGACCACACCGCGGTCTACAACAACGTGGTCGCCTGGAACGTGAGCGGCATCACCGTGCTATCGGAGCAGCGCTCGGACGCCCAGCCGGTGGTCGACATCGCGGTGCACGACAACACGATCGCCGCCACCGACGACTTCAGCCCGGGCAATCGCTACGCCTTCCGCTGGCTGGAGGATTACAGCGGCATGCTGTACCAGACGGCGTCGAACAACCACGGCCTCAACGATCGCTACTGGTACCCGACCACGGGGGCGACGTCTTCCCGCTATCACTGGACGGGCGACCTGAGCCAGCTGGCGGCCTTCGACCTGACCCCCGGCGAGCACGGCGGCAGCTACATCTCGACGCAGCAGAGGGACCAGACACTGACCGCGGCGGGCGTCCCCACCGCGCAGGAGCACCACTGAGCGTTCGACGGTATGAGGATCAGCGCGCGGCGGCCCGGGCTCCGGCCGCCGCGTAGATCTCCATGAGCCGGGCGTAGTTGCGCTCGGCAGTATAGCGGGCCTCGAAGGCCCGGCGAGCCGCGAGGCCCATGGTGGTCAGCTCGCCGGGTCGCTCCCAGACCGACGCGACGGTATCGGCCAGCTGCGCCGGGTCGCCGGGAGCGGCCAGCAGCCCGGTGCGCCCCGGCTCGACCAGCTCGGGCACGGCTCCCAGGTCCGACACGACCACCGGCGTCCCCCGGGCATAGGCCTCGATCACCACGCGCCCGAACGTCTCGTAGCACTCCGATGGCGAGACCAGCAGCGCCGCCTGCCCCATCAGATCGGCCACCTCGCCGCCGGTCCGCGCCCCGAGCCACTCGACGCCGGGGAGCCGGCGCGCGGCCGCGGCCACCTCACCCGCGAGCGGCCCGTCGCCGACCACCGTGAGCGGCACCCTGCCGGCCAGCAGCTCCCAGGCACCGAGCAGCGTCCGCACCCCCTTCTCGGCCGAGAGGCGGCCGACGAAGAGCGCGAACCCGCCCTCGTGCGCGCCGGGCCCCGGGTCGGGATCGACGAAGTGCGGCTTGACCAGCAGCTTCGCGGCCGGCAGGCCACCCTGGATGAGCTTGCGTCGCGCGAACTCGCTCAGGACGACGTAGGCGCTGACCTTGCGGGTCCAGGTGCGAGCCAGGCGGTGAGCCGTCAGCATGGTGGCCACCACGCCCGTCGCCGCCCGGCTGCCCCGATAGCAGGCGTGCGCCACGCCGGGCCAGGGGACCAGCCGGCCGAGGCAGTCCTCGCAGACCCGCCCATCTCGGTAGAAGAGCGCGTTGGGGCAGAGCAGCCGGTAGTTGTGCAGCGTCTGGACCACCGGGATGCCTACCGCCCGCACGGTGTAATAGACCGACGGCGAGATCAGCGGGAAGGTGTTGTGCAGGTGCACGACGTCCGGGCGATGACGCTCCAGCGCCTCCCGCATGCGCGCGCGCGACGCCCGCGACCAGGTCGCGCCCAAACCGGCGGACAGCTGGTTGACGCCGTGGACCTCGCGGTTGTCCTCGACGAACTCGACGACGGTGTGCCCGTGCGCGCGCAGCAGCGCCGTCTCGGCGGCGAAGACCACGTCTTCGCCCCCGGCCAGCTGGTAGAAGTTGTGGGCCACCAGGATCGTCCGCGGCGCGTCGACGGCCAGGTTCATCGACACCCCCCGGGCCCGGCGCACGGCCGACCCGCCTGACCGTCGACAGTCGGCCGGTTACCCGCGTCCAGACGCTGAACCATCGCACGACGGTGCTGCCGCGTCCCCTGGTCGAGCACTCGGTTTGTTCGACTTCCCATCAGTCACCAGTCACCTGGAGTTCAGCTACCTCGACTCTCCACGCGCGTGGCGGGGACTCCGGCCGCGGCGTAGATCTCCATCAACCGCCTGTAGTTCCCCGGCGCGGTGTATCGCGACTCGTAGGCCAGACGCGCGGCGCCGCTCATGGATTCCAACGTAGACGGATGCTCCCAGACCGACGACACCGCCGCGGCCAGGGCGGGCGGGTCTGCCGGCGCAAACAGCAGGCCAGTGCGCCCCGGCTCGACCAGCTCCGCCACCGCTCCCAGGTTCGACGCGAGCACCGGCGTACCCCGGGCGTACGCCTCGATCACCACCCGTCCGAACGTCTCGTACCACTCCGACGGCACGACGAGCAACCGTGCCCGGCCCATCAACTCCGACACCTCGGCGCCCGAACGCGCGCCCAGCCACTCAACGCACGACAGCTGTTTCACCGCGCGTGCCACCTCACCGGCGAGCGGCCCATCACCCACGATCTTGAGCGGCACCCGGCCGGCCAGCAACTCCCAGGCAGCCAGGAGCGTGCGCACGCCCTTCTCAAGGGTAAGCCGCCCGACGAAGAGCGCGAACCCGCCCTCGTGCGCGCCGGGCCCCGGGTCAGGATCGACGAAGTGCGGCTTGACCAGCAGCTTCGCGGCCGGCAGCCCACCCTGGACCAGCTTGCCTCGGGCGAACTCGGTCAGGACGATGTACGCGTCGACCATCCGCGACCAGGTGCGGACCAGGCGGTGCACGGTGAGCATCGTCGCCACCACGCCGGTCACCGTCCGGCTGTCTCGGTAGCAGCCGTGGGCGACGCCGGGCCAGGGGACCAGCCGGCCGAGGCAGTCTTCGCAGACCCGCCCATCATGGTAGAGGAGCGCGCTTGGACAGAGGAGCCGGTAGTTGTGCAGCGTCTGGACCACCGGGATGCCCGCCGCCCGTGCCGCGTAGTACACCGACGGTGAGATTAGCGGGAAGGTGTTATGCAGGTGGACGACGTCCGGGCGATGCTCTTCGATCATCCTGCGCATGCGCGCCCACGACGTCCAGGACCAGGTGGCGCCAAGCCCAGCAGCGAACCGATCGACACCCTGGACCGCGCGGTTGTCCTCGACGCACTGGATGACGGTGTGGCCGTGGGCGCGCAGCAGCGCCGTCTCGGCGGCGAAGACCACGTCCTCGCCCCCCGCCCGGCGGTAGAAGTTGTGGGCAACCAGGATCGTAGATGGACAACCAGCAGGAACGCTCATCCGCGCCACCGTCCCGTTCGAACTTCGAACGTCGCCGGGCCATCAGGGCGGCATTATGCCGTCGCCGTCTCGGCGACAGGTGAGCCGGTCAGCGCCCCGTTGGTGACGCAGGGCGCCTCGGCCGAAAAGTGCGCCAGGTAGCGGAGTGCCTCGTCCAATCGCTCCCACTGCCCCTCGTCGTCGATCTCCCAGGAATGCCCCCACAGGTGAAAGACCCCGCCCTCGGCCAGGGCCAGACCGTGGAGGGCGCGGGTCAGCGCCACCCAGTCGGACGTGTGGCCGTGGACGACGTAGCGCCAGAAGCCGCGCACGGCGCCGCGCTTGGCGCAGTTGCGCGCGTACACCGCCGGCGAATGAGGACGCGCCTGTACTGTCGTCGGCATCACCAGCAGACCGTCGGACGGCCGCGGGCGGTCCAGCGACAAGAGCTCGGTGGTGCGGGCGACGGCGAAGCCGGCCCGCCGGACCAGGGCCAGGTGGCGGCGCCGAAAGTGGCCTTTCGGGAAGCAGAAGCTGGTACACGGTCCGCCAACGACGCCCTCGACCCACACCCTGGAGCCGGCGATCTCCTCCGCGGCCGACGCGTCGTCGAGCGCGGTGAGATCCCGGTGGTGCAGCGTATGGGCACCAACCTCGAAGCGAGACGCGATCTCTCGTACCTGCGCCGGGGTCATGGTCGGCCGCTCGGACTGCATCGGCACGTAGAAGGTCCCCTGGAGTCCATACCGCGCCAGGAGATCAGCCACGCGCAGGTCGAGCGGGTGGCCGTCGTCCCAGCTGGTGGTGACGTAGGTGCGCGGCCCCGGCGACACGTCAGCGCACCCCCATCGGCTCGGCCAGCGCCACGCGCGCCGGCTCCTCGACGCGGCGCGGCAGGCCGTCGCGGAAGCGCCAGGCGTAGAAGAGCAGGATCAGCAGCACGAAGCTCCGCGAATCCGCCAGCGCCGAGTCGGTCATCTCGACCAGTAGCAGGTAGACGATGGGGAGCAGGCGGATCAGGTTGTTGACCAGGCCCGCGCGAGAGTTCCAGACCTGCACCGCGCAGGCAACGACCGCGCCCAGCCAGAGCGTGAAGCCGAGCAGCCCCAGCTCATAAGCCACCTGCAGCGGCGCGTTATGCGTCTCGCCGGCGTAGCTGAACACGTTGAGCCCGTAGAACCGGAACGAGGCGAAGCCGTGGCCGAGGAAGACGCCGGCCGGCGTCTGGGCGGCCTTCAGGATCTGGCCCATCGTGTCCTGCCAGAGCGGCAGCCGGCCGTTGAGCGAGCCGAGATCGGAGGGGACGACGTGGCCCAGCTGACCGAGCAGCGCCGGGGAGTTAGTGAGCGCGAGAATGCCCACCGCCACGACGCCCGCCAGACTGAGTCCGCTGACGAGCCCGCCGAGCGTCGAGCCGGCCAGCCGGCCGAGCAGGCGAAACAGCACGTAGAGTCCGATCATCGCCACCAGGATGGCCGACGGGCCGCGCGAGAACGTCAGGTACTGGACGACCGCCAGGAAACCGATCGCCAGCCAGTCGAGGCGGCGCGGGTGGCTAACCAGCAGCAGCATGACAAGCCCACCGGTCAGGACCCCCAGCGTCAGCGGGTAGATCTGCTCGAGAGACAGCCGGACCCGGCCGTCGACGTACATGGGGTTGCCGAGCTCATACGTATGCCAGAGGCTTCCCGGCCCTGACGTAGCCGCCTGGACGACCGCCAGCCCGGCCAGCAGCGCGGCGCCGAAGCGGCCGAGGAAACGGCCCGCCGCGTCACGGTCCGGGAAGTTGACCGACAGGAGCGGGACCACGATGCCGACGACCAGCAGCTGCCCGCCCTTGAGCAGGGTGAGCGTGGTGCTGGGAGCCCAGGCCGCCGAGGCCATGGCGAAAACGCCCACCAGCGCCCAGGCCGCCGCCGGTCCCGGCAGCGCGAGGCGGAGCTTGCCGGACTGCACGCCGAGGAGGACCACGCCGGCCGCGATCCCCTCGAGCGCGAACTCGTAGATGCCGGCCAGGCCGACCGAGGAGGAGGTGGCGCTCTTGTAGAAGATCTGCACCAGCGAGGCGAACATCAACGCCACCGGTACCTGGCGGTAGAACTCCGTCGGGAGCGTGCTCGTGCGCGCCACGGCCGCGGCACGCAGGCGCGGCACCACCAGCATGCCCGCCAGCACGATCACGACTGCCGCGACGGCCACGATGCCGACTAACGGATACGCCGCGCTGACCGCGCCCCCGGCCAGGGCCAGCACGAGGGCAGCCCCGAGGATCTTGATGGCCGCCGTGCTGCTGGACCAGCTCTGGGTCACCCTCACCGGCGCTCCTCCTCCAATGCGGGACGCTCTGGACGGGTCATCGCACCACCGCCCGACCGCGGTCGAGAACGCGACGCACATGCTGTTTGACCTGATTGTAGCCGAGGGCCGCGTTGAGCCAGCGAGAGCGCGCGCCGACCGGGAGAGGGATCGCCAGGCCGTAGACCACGAGCCCGAGCGCCTTCTGCAACCTCCCATACAGGTCGTCACGTACCATGCGCGGCACCAGCGCCACGTAGTCGCCCAGCAGCGCGCGTCGCGGCCGGCCGGTAAGGAGGTCGAGCACCAGCGACTGCTGGCGATATAGCAGATTGCGCGCGAGATCCAGGGATCGGCCGCGAACGCCCAGAACGGCGAGCCGCCGGTTGACCTCTGCCACCTGACCGGCGATGAACCCGAGGTCCGCCCGCACCGAGTCCACCGTCCACTGCGCGGCACCGAAGTCGTTCCGGCCGTGGACCCGGTACTCGTGCAGCACCTCGTCGACGGCGGACACCTCGGTCAGCAGCGGCAGCAGCGTAAAGATGAAACCGTCGCTGGCGCGCCGGAACTCCGGCTCCGGAATCGGGAACACGTACTCGGCCGGTTCCCGGCGGAAGCTCAGGGCGCTGGTCGGCATGTCGCGCCAGCGTCCACCGCGGCGGACGAGGCGATCCGCGATCCAGCCGCATTCGAACCCGGTCAGAAAGGGGATCTCCTGGATCTCCCGCCCCTGCGCATCCACGCACATCCCCCGGTGAAGGATGAAGCCGACCTCGGGATGCCGCTGAAACTCGCGCACGATCGCGGCGAGCTTACCCGGGCGATAGATATCGTCCGCGTCGAGCAGGCTGACGATCTGGCCGCGGCTGGCGGCAAAAGCCGTGTTCGTCGCCGCCGCCATGCCGGCGTTTCGCTCGTGCCTCACCAGGCGCACGCGCGCGTCGCCCGCGGCGTACTGCTCGACGACGGCGCACGAGTCGTCGCGCGACGCGTCGTCGCAGACGACGACCTCGAGGTGGTCGTAGCTCTGCCCGAGCACGCTCTGGATCGCCTGACCGACGTAGTCGGCGTAGTTGTAGCTGGCGATCAGCACCGAGACCAGCGGGCGCTCCGCGAGCGGCGGCAGCGCCAGCGGCCGCGGATCGGGCGGGATCGGTAGACGCGTGTCCGTGGGCGTTGCGGCCGTCGCGGTCATGCCGGTACCGCCTGCGGAATCGACGCGACGACGCGGGACAGCAGCTCACGATACCACGCCACCAATTCGTGGTCCTCCCCATGCCCGAGGTCGAGCAGCCGCGCCAGGACTTCGGCCAGATAGACCGCCGCCAGGCCGTGCACCTGCTCGGCGCGCAGGCCCAGCGGCGCGCGCGCGACCACCGCGTGAAGCGCGCCGAGGCCGCGGTCGACGCTCCACTGCTGGACGAGGTTGCCCGTCAGCAGGCGATGGTTGAGCTCGTCGAAGAGCGGGAGTCCATCGAGTGTGGCGTTCTCCCAGTCGAACGCCACGATCTCATCGCGCTCGAGGCGCAGATTCCAGGGGAGGAAGTCGCCGTGGGCGATCGTCGCGGGCACCAGAGTGCCGTGGAGGACCGGCTCGACCCGCTCCAGCGCACGGCCCACGTCCGGAATCTGCGCGCCGCGCGCCGCCAGCGCCCGGTACATCGTCGTCGCCGTGGCGGGCGTGAGCGTCCCACCCCCCAGGCTGTTGAGAAACCGCAGGTGGGCCGAAGTCAGCTCCGGCCCCGGGGGACGCCCGGACACGGGCGACTGCAGCGTCAGATAGGTCCCATCCGCGGTTCCGGCGAACAGCAGCCGCGGGCCGCGCCACGCGTCGCCGAACCGCTCGGCCAGGGCGGGCAGAGTGGCCGCCTCGTTCTCCACGTACCCGCGTGAGACGGTCGAGCCCGGAATCTTGCCGTAGGCCAGCGGCCGGCCGGCCGGGTCGAGCGCGACGATGGCCGGCTTGCGCCGCGTGTCCGGGCCGAGCGGGCCGGACGAGACGGCCAGGCGAGGCGCGCGGCTCGGGAAGAGCGCGGCCGCGATGCGCTCCAGCTCCGGGGTCTCCCGGCGGGCGAGGATCACCCGGTCGCGGTACCAGCCCGCGAGACCGCTCCGCGCGGCGAGCCGGACGCCCGCGTACAACAGGCGCGCCGAGGCCCGGTACGGGGTATAGAGGATGAACGCGGCCGAGGCGACGGCGCCCGACTCGAGCGGGACGAACAGCCGTGGGTTGCCGAGGCTCGGCACCACGGCGAAGCTTCGCACCCAGCCGAAGCCGTCGGCGGCCAGCCGCGCCGGTGACAGGCCGACAGGGTTCACCGCGACCAGCCCGGCGTACTCCGCGAGGTCGGGCAGGGCGGAGGCCGGCTGACCCCAGGATACGAGCACGCGGCGACCGCTCGCCGGGTCGCCCCAGCCCGCCAGCGGTGCCTGCAGCGGCTCGGGAACGTCGCCGACGAAGGCCGTGTCGGTGGGAAACAGGTAGGCCCAGGTCAGGGCGGCGGGGAGGCTCATGACTATGCACCCAACCCGAAGCGCCGGGCCACTCGCCCGGCCAGATGGCGCAGGATGATCCGCTCGACCTCGGTGACGACGGCGCCGAGCGGCTGTGTGGCGTCGACGACGTGGCCGAAGGACAGGGGCTCGACGAAGGCGCGGAACGCCTCCCGTTGCCGCGCGGTCTCGGCGAACGTAACCTCCTGTTTGCGCGCCTGGATGACGTCGGCCGGGGCGTCGAGCAGGATGACCAGGTCGGGCTTGTGGGCCATCCGCCAGGCGAGGTCGAGCAGCCAGCGCGGCCCCGCGTAGCGGTAGCGCCGCGGGTCGACCAGCGCGTCGATCAGGTAGCGGTGGTTGATCGCCAGCGCCGAGCGGGCCAGCGCCGGGCGGATCGTGGCGTAGTAGCCCAGGGAGTAGAAGATGGCCCAGTAGAGCGCCTTGAGCACCGACGCCGGCAGCGAGCGCGGCGGCAGCGCGTGCGGCCCGTGCGCGTCGAGGACCGCCTGCGAGCGGTTGCCCAGAATCGACGGCGCGAAGGTGTCGAAATACTGCTTCCGGCCGAAGGCCGGGGCCAGGTCCTCACGTACCCGGTCGATAACCGACGATTTGCCGACGCCGTCCGGTCCGACCAGCACGACGTGGAGGCCCGCCGTCGGGCGGAGCCAGCGGCGCGCCCGTCCCAGGACGCCCGAGACCCGGTTGGCCGCGGTACGCAGCGGCCGGCGCCGGGCAGCGCGGCTCAGGGCCACCGCGCGCAGACGCGGCAGTGCGTCCGTCACGGTCGACCAGTCGCCGGAGACGGTCGCGGCGACGATGCGACCGGCGTCGGCGGCGCCCCACAGGCGGGTGAGCTCGCGCGCGGCGCCCTCCGGGTCCTGCGGGAAGATGTCCGTCAAGCGGGGCGTGTCGACGGGACGCACGGCGCCCTTGACGACGCGCTCGAGCGCGTACCAGGCGAACTCGACGGCCGCGGCCGGTGCCCACCAGCGCTGGTAGCGGCGGCGACCGGCCAGCACGGGTTCGCCGTCGTAGAACCGCCGGCTCTCACGCTCCAGGTTGGCCGCGCAGTCCAGCTTGACGAAGTGGGGCAGGCCCGTGGGATCGACGGCCGCCAGGATGACGTAGTGCGGGTCGTGCCACTGGACAACCTCGGCGCCGATGCGCGCGCGGCGGGCGTGCAGGAGACCGGCGAGCCGGCGCGGCAGCGCGTCCGCCGGGAGGAGGCAGTCGACGTCGCCGGTCGGGTCGGTGAGTTCTCCCTGGTAGCCGCGCAGCACGCAGTAGGGCACGCCCGCCTCATCCAGCACGGCGAAGACCGACCAGAGGACGCCCCGCTCGGGTGAGCCCTCGTCGCCTTCGGTGCCCCTTGCCGGTGCGGCGAAACGGGTCTGAACCATCTAGTCTTCCCCTCCGGCGACGGCCGGGATATGACGGCCAAGGCCGCCGAGTGCCTGCGCTCGCCAGTAGACGGCGAGCACGATGAGCGACGTCAGGATCATGCTGAGGACGGCGCCGGGCAGCCCGAAGGCCTCGATCAGCAGCCAGCCCGTCGGGATGCTCAGGAGTCCCGCGCCCAGCTGTCCGATGAAGATCGGCCGCGAGATCTGCCGCGCCTTGAGCGCCGTCCCGAGCAGCTGCCCCAGGTGCCCAAAGCAGATGAAGGCCGCATAGAGCACCAGGATGTGCGCCGAGCCCGCGTACTCGGCACCGTAGGCCAGGCGCAGGATCGGTCCGGCGAAGACGGCCATCAGCGCGCAGTAGACGCCGGCCACCGGCACGACCACGGCGAAGGCGAGCCTGAGCTGCGACTGGAGCGCCTCCTCCCCCCGCTCGGCCAGAGCCCGGGAGAAGCGGGTGGGCAGCACGGTGTAGAGGAAGAGCATTAAAATGCGGAGCGGCCCGAACAACACCTGCGCGGCCTTGAGGATGCCGGCCGCCGCCGCGCCGAGCAGCGCCGCCGACAGGTAGAGGTATGCCTCGGCCGAGAACCAGCGGCCGACCTCGCCGCCGCCCAGCCAGCGCCCGAAGCGCCAGTTCTCGGCGAGAATCGCGCGGTCGAACCGGCCGCGCAGGCTGCGGCGCACCTGCCAGGAGCCGAGCAGAGCCCCGGCCAGCGAGGTCACGGCCAGGATGTACAGCGCCGACACGCCGGTGAGCCGGTGCAGGCGCCAGAACGCCGCGATCCCCACGGCCTGGAAGCCGTAGGCAATGATGTCGTTGACGAAGGCCGCGCCGAGCCGCCCCTCGGTGTAGAGGACGCGCCGGAGGAACTCCTGGAGCTGCCAGGCAAAGACGGACGCCGCCAGGGCCACGAAGAGCGGTGCTACGCCGCTCCCCAGCGCGCGGGCTACCCCGGCGCTCAGCAGCGCCAGCGCGGTCGCCACGGCCGCCAGCAGCAGCTGCCCGACCCCGGTCGAGGCGGTGAAGGACGTGTAGTCGTCGCCGTGGCGGGTCGGCCCGATGACGTTGTGTGGCTGGTTGACGAGCGCATCCTGGAAGCTGTTGGCGAAGAGGAGCAGCGTGTAGACGAGGGTAAACGTGCCGAAGGCCGCCTCGCCGAGCCCGCGGGCCAGCAGCAGCATCGTGACGAAATTGGTGGCGGAGATCAGCCCGTGATCGACCAGACCCCAGACGTTGTTCCGCACCAGGCTCAGCAGCCGGCCCCGGCCGGAGGCCCATACCCGCCGAACGCGGTCAACTGACGTCATCGGGCCACCCACCGTATCGACGCTCATGGACTCCCGGCGCGCCGAACGACCAGGCACCCCGCGCGCGGACGTCGCCGCTTGCTCGGAGTGGGCGCCTTTCAAAGATACCAGCCGGCTCGGGGCGTCCACGCGGGTGATAGGTACCAAACGGGCTGCCGGACGGCGGGGCAACCTCGATGCGGGTGACGCCGCCACCTGGGTCACGGGAGCGCCGTTGGAAGAAGGCAGCCGGTCCGGCGCGTCCGCGCGGGTGATGGGGACCAAACGGGGTGCCGGACGGCGGGTAGGGGCGGCCGGCGGCCGGGAGCGCGACGCTCCCATGGTCTCGACCGGCCGCCCCTGCTCAGGCCACGCGCTCATGTGACTAGCCGTACAGGACTTCGTAGACCGGCGCGTCGGCGGCCTGCGTGCTCGGACGCCACAGGTGCAGCGTCTGGAGCACCAGGAGCGTCAGGAACGCCGGGTTGAGCAGCAGGTACCGCCGCCACAGACGGCTCGGCTCCTGCGCCAGCCGGTAGAACCACTGCAGGCCGAACCGCTGCATCCAGGCCGGCGGCTCGTCCAGCAGTCCGGCGTGGTAGTCGAAGGCGGCACCGACCGCGAGCACCGGCATCCCCAGCAGGGTGCGGTACTCATAGGCAAAGATCTCCTGCCGCGGGCAGCCCAGCCCGACGAACGCGATCCGGGCTCCCGAGGCGCGGATACGCCGCGCGATCTCGGCCTTCTCCTCCGGGGTGGTCCGGCGGAACTTGGACGGCTCCGCCCCGGCGATGATCAGCCCCGGGAAGCGCGTCTTCAGGTTCTTCACCAGCCGATCCAGGACCTCCTGCCGGCTGCCGTAGAAGTAGACCGGCAGACCCTCATCGGCGGCGGCCGCGCAGACCGCCAGCGACAGCGTCGGACCGTACACGCGCTCCGAGAGATGCGTCCCGTGCAGCAGGTTGAGCGCCCACCGTACCGGCTGTCCGTCCGGCGTCACCAGGTCGAACTGGTTGAGCCGGTAGCGCTGCTCCGGATCCTGCACGCCGGTCATGATCCCGTGGACCGCCAGCGCGGTGACCGCAAACCCGCGCCGCTCCTTCGCCGCGGCAATCACCTTGTGGACCGCGGCGCCGTAGTCTACCGCGTCGACGAGTACACCAAGGACATTGTTCTTGCCGAGGTCCCACATGGCGCCCATCTCTCTCTGTTCAGCTCGTAGATCTCCGTCAGAATCCGCGGGACGTCGTACTCCATGTGCCAGGTCGGGTAGTGTGAGTGGAACTTGCGGTTGTCGCCGATCCACCAGATGTGGTCGCCGATGCGGTTCTGGTCCGTGTAGGACCACTCGAGCTCGCGCCCGGCGATCTCCTGGCTCAGCTGGATGGCCTCGATCACCGAGGCGTTGCTGAAGCGGCCGCCGCCGATGTTGTAGACCTCGCCGACCCGTGGGTGCTTGAAGACTTCGTGGAAGGCGCGGATCAGGTCGTTGCTGTGGATCGCGTCGCGGACCTGCTTGCCCTTGTAGCCGAAGACCGTGTACGGGGTCCCGGTCATGGTGCAGCGCATCACGTAGGCGAGGAAGCCGTGCAGCTGCGTCGCCGAGTGCTGCGGACCGGTCAGCGTGCCACCGCGGAAGATGGCCGTGGCCAGGTTGAAGTAGCGGCCGTACTCCTGGACCATGACGTCGGCCGCGACCTTCGACGCGCCGAAGATGCTGTGCAGGCACCCGTCGATGGACATGTCCTCGCGGATGCCGCCGACGTAGGTGTGGGCGGGGTCGATCTCGTAGCGCGTCTCGAGCTCCACCAGCGGCAGCCGGTTCGGCGCGTCGCCGTACACCTTGTTAGTGGAGGTAAAGATGAAGACGGCGTTCGGCGCGTACTGGCGCGTCGCCTCCAGCACGTTGAGCGTGCCCCCGGCGTTGACGTCGAAGTCGGTGAAGGGCTCCCGCGCGGCCCAGTCGTGCGACGGCTGCGCCGCGGTGTGGATCACGAGATCAATGCTCCGCCCGTAGAGGGCGAAGATGCGGAACAGCTCGTCCCGGTTGCGGATGTCGCTCGCCTGATGCAGGTAGCGGCGGCCGAGCTTCGCGCGCAGCTGCTCGACGTTCCACGCGGTGGACGCCTCTTCGCCGAAGAAGACGCGCCGCATGTCGTTGTCGATGCCGACCACGTCGAACCCGAGCCCGCCAAAGTACGCCGCCGCCTCGGACCCGATGAGACCGGCTGAGCCGGTAATAACGACTACGGACATGACTGGGCTTCCTTTCAAATTCCGAGCCGGCTGCGCCGACTCACCCGTGTGAGCCGTCCGGCTCAGAAGGCGCCGTCACGACGGAGGACGGCGCGGGCGGTGCGGGCCAGGATGCGCAGGTCCAGCCGCGGGCCGGCGTGCGCGATGTAGTACAGGTCGTCGGCGGTGTGCTGGTAGAGCAGCTTGGCGCCCCGCCCGGTCACCTGCCACCAGCCGGTCATGCCCTGGGGCACCAGCAGCCGCCGGTACTGCCAGGGGGCGTAGTGCGCCAGCACGATGGCCGGCAGCTCCGGGCGCGGCCCAACCAAGCTCATCTGCCCGACGAGCACGTTGAGCAGCTGGGGCAGCTCGTCGAGGCTGGTGCGGCGCAGGACGCGGCCGACCCGGGTGACGCGGTCGTCGTCGGGGCGCTTGTGGGGACCGACCAGGCGCAGGCGGCTGCCGTGGGCCATGGTGCGGAACTTGAGCATGGGGAACAGGCGGCC
>DATKRJ010000031.1:0-2091 GCA_035532355.1 Thermomicrobiaceae bacterium
GGGGTAGTCCGGACGGTAGGTCGGGATCGCGCCCGCCTGCTCGACGCCCTCCCGCGCCCCGGCCTCGATCGCCGCGCAGGCGCGGCTGGGGTGCATGTGGCGGGCGGCCGTGCGACCCACCCCGTACTTGACCACCACCCCAACGACCGCCTCGCCCAGCAGTTCCAGGGTTTGGAGCACCGCCATCTCGTCGCCGGCCACCATCACCACCGGCGCGCCGAAGTGGCCGGCCACTACCGCGTTCAGCCCATACTCGCCCACCGGCGTGTCGCCGAAGCGCACGTCCTTCACCCAGTCGGTCCAGGTGTGGGCCAGCACGCCGTTGGGCGTGCCCGCCCGCGCGTGGTAGCCGGTGAAGATCACGGCGTCGAACGTGGCATCGATCCCGGCCATCATGCCGAGCCGCTTGCGCGAGCCGCTCAGGAGCCAGGCGTCCGGGTCCAGGTCGCCCGGGCGCAGATTGCGCATACCGTCGTGGGACTCGTTGACCACGATCTCGTCGGCCCCGGCCAGCTTCGCGCCCCGGATCGCCGCGTTGACCTCGTCGACCATCAGCCGCCGCGCCCACTCGTACTCGGCCGGCGCCGGGGCCGTCCTGCCCGCCAGATCCGGCGGGATCACCTGCTGCCAGACGACGACCCCCGCCGTGCCCTCCATGTCCGCCGAGATCAGGACCTTCACCACTGCCTCCCCAACGTCATGCCCGATCCGTGCCCCCCGTGGGTACCACCACCCATCCTCGCATGAAACGCGCGGTGCGTACCGGCTGCTCACGCGCTCCCGGCAACGCCGCAGGCCGTAATGCTTCCGTAAGAGTTCGGCAAGGGCCGGGTCAGAAGTCACCGCTAGGGTGAGAACTGTCCGCGACGATCCGCCGGCACGAGCGGCGGCGACGCGGCAGGCGGCGCGAGCGCGGGCTCGCGTCGGGCGGCGGGTCCGCCGCCAGTTTGGCTCACCGATCTCGGGAGGGGTTGTCATGCACGGTCTCCACGCGCCGCGTCGTCGCGTCTCGCCACGCCTGATCCTGGTCCTGGCGCTCGTCATGTCCGCCTTCGCTTTCGCCCTGAGCGGGGCGGCGGCCGGCGCCAGCGGCACGCCCGGTGCCGTCTACGCCATAACCAACGCCGCCGCCGGCAACGCGCTAGCCGTCTTCGACCGCGCGCCCAACGGGACGCTGACTGCGGCCGGGCAGGTCGCCGCCGGCGGCCTGGGCACCGGAAGCGGGCTTGGCTCGCAGGGCGCGGTGGCCGTGAGCGACAACGGCCGCTGGGTCTTCGCCGTTGACGCCGGCAGCGACCAGGTCTCGGTGTTCCGCGTCACCCCGTCCGGTCCAGTCCTGGTCGACGTGGCCGGCTCCGGCGGGACGATGCCGAGCAGTCTGACCCAGTCCGGCGACCTGCTCTACGTCTTGAACGCGGGCGGGGCCGGCAACATCACCGGCTTCCACCTCTCGCCGTCCGGCCAGTTGACGATGATTTCGGGCTCGACCGAGCCGCTCAGCGGCAGCGCCACGAACCCGGCGCAGGTCTCCTTCGCCGCCAACGGCCGCGTGCTGGTCGTGACCGAGCGCGCCACCAACCTGATCGACACCTACACCGTCGACGCTTGGGGCCGCGCGGGCACCCCGGACGTCCAGGCGTCGGTCGGCATGACGCCCTACGGCTTCGCCGCCGACAACCACGGCCACCTGTTCGTCTCGGAGGCCACCACCGGCGCCGTCTCCTCCTACGAGGTGGATCGCGGCGGCATGCTGGAGGTCGTCAGCCCCTCGGTGGTGGATCATCAGGCGGCGGCCTGCTGGGTTGCGCTCGGCCGGCACGACCGCTTCGCCTACACGACCAACGCGCACAGCAACTCGATCAGCGGCTTCCGCATCGGTGACGACGGCCAGTTGACGCTGCTGGACGCCAGCGGCGTGACGGCCACCACCGGACCGGCACCGACCGACCTCGCCACCAGCGGCAACGGCCAGTACCTCTATGCGCGCAACAGCGATGGTACGATCAGCGCATACTGGATCATGCCGAACGGCGAGCTGCAGAGCATCGCGGGGGCGACTGGACTCCCGGCCAGCGCGTCCGGACTCGCCGG
>DATKRJ010000032.1:0-13538 GCA_035532355.1 Thermomicrobiaceae bacterium
GGCGCGCGATAGTCGCCGGGGAGTCTCTATCCGAGACGACGTGCCGCTGGGTCACGTAGCGGCTGCTCGCCCGCACGGAGGTCGTGGATGAACGCTAGCGTAACCTCGGCTGACCAGTGGACGCAGGTCACGGCGGGGCTCGTCTGGTTCTGGACCTTCCTGTCCTGCATGATCGTCTTCGGCACCGCACTCCTGCTGGCTCACGCGGCGATCCCCTCGCTCGTCTCGACCCACCAGCTCCCCCGCCGGATGCTCGGTGTCCGGCCGGTCTTCTACGGGCTGGCGATTGTCTTCCTGCTGGCGTCGATCTTCTCCTTCGCCAACATCGTGGTGCACCTGCAAGTCCTGTGGCAGCTGTACGGGAAGATCTGGGTCTGAGGGTCTCCCGACCGCGGCCGCGAGGAGGCGGCCGGGGCGGGGCGAGCGTGCTGAAGTCCTGAGACGGAGCGGAGCGGAGCAAGCGGTATGCGACTCTATCTGCGGGCAGTCGTGTTCGGTCTGGTGGTGCTGGTCCTGCTGGCCGTCCCGTTGGTCGCGATCCTGGCGCGGAGCTACTTCCTGGCGCCGACGGCGCAGCCGGCCAAAGCCCAGCCGATCGCCTTCCCGCACACGCTGCACGCCGGTACGCTCGGGATCGACTGCACCTTCTGCCACCGCGACGCGACGACCCAGGCGTTCGCCGGCCTGCCCGCGCTCCAGCAGTGCATGTTCTGCCACAAGGTCATCCCGGTCGCCGGGCGCGCGCCGCTCGCCACGCTGGTGAACTCGTTCAACACCAACACGCCGGTCGACTGGAACCGCGTCCACCAGTTGCCCGAGCACGTCCACTTCGTACACGCCACCCACATCAACGCCGGCATCCAGTGTTCGACCTGCCACGGGGACGTTGCCACGATGCAGACGGTCAGCCAGTTCCGCGACCTGCGCATGGGCGACTGCATCTCCTGTCACCGGGAGTACGGGGCCCGCACGGACTGCTCGGTCTGTCACTACTGATGCGGAAGGGTGCGATGCGAAGACGAGAGTTCATCAAACTCGTCACGACGTCCACGACCGGAGCAGTCCTGTTCACCGGCTGCGGGATCGGCAACGGGGACCCGGCCTACAAGTTCAAGTTCGAGAGCCCGGTCCAGAACCCGCTCGACGTGATCTACGGGCGTGACAACTGGTACGCGACCACCTGCCAGCAGTGCGGGGCGGGCTGCGGGCTGGTCGTGCGCGTCTTCGAGGGCCGTGCCAAGAAGGTCGAGGGGAACCCCGACTTCCCGGTCAACGCCGGCGCGACCTGCGCCCGCGCCCAGGCCGCCGTGCAGGACGTCTACCTGCCGGATCGCGTCGGCTCGCCGCTCAAGCTCTCCGGCGCCCGGGGCTCCGGCAGCTACCAGGCGACGACCTGGGACGCGGCGGCGAAGGAGTTCGCCAGCGACCTCAGCAGCGCCGGGTCCGGCGGGACACTGATCATCACCGAGCCGCCCAGCGGCGCGATGGGGATGGTCTGGACGCAGTTCGCCGGGAAGTTCGGCGCCAAGCAGGTGGCTTTCGAGCCCGACGAGCGGGTCGTGCTGCGCGAGGCCATGCGGCGCGTCTTCAACAGCAGCGCGCTCCCGGCGATCGACCTGGCGCACACCAACTTCCTCGTCAGCTTCAGCGCCGACTTCCTGCACGGCTGGATCTCGCCGGTGCAGCTCTCGATGGGCTTCGGCCAGTTCCGCCAGGGGCGTTCGGATATCCGCGGCACCTACTACCACGTCGGGCCCCAGCTCAACGGCACCGCGGCCAGCGCCGATCGCTGGCTGCCGATCAAGCCCGGCACCGAGGGGCTCGTCGCCCTGGCGATGGCGCAGTACATGACCGCCCAGGGCCTGGCCGACAAGGCCAAGGCCGGCACGATCTACGGCGGCATCTCGCTCGACCAGTACGCGCCCGAGCAGGTGGCGGCGGCTACCGGCCTCTCGGCCGCCCAGATCCAGGATCTCGCCAAGCGCTTCGCCAACGGCAAGCCGGGCGTGGCCATCGCCGGCACGACCGCGGCCGCCCACACCAACGCCCTCTTCAATCTGACGGCGGTCTTCGCGCTGAACCTGCTGGTGGGCAGCGTCGGCGTGCCCGGCGGGCTGACGCTCAACCCCGGATCACCATTCCCGTCCGGCGCCACCAGCCTGCCGACCGCCACGTCGGGGCTGTCGTACCGGGACTGGGCCGGGGTCATCAACGACATGAAGTCGGGCAAGTACAAGCTGGCCATCATCCACGGCGTCAACCCGGCCTACGGCCTGCCGGCCTCGAGCGGCTTCGCGGATGCTCTGGCCAAGGTCGGCAAGGTGGTGGCGCTCTCGACGGTCATCGACGAGACCAGCCAGCTGGCCGATCTGGTGCTGCCGGTCAACCACTCACTGGAGGACTGGGGGCTCGAGATCCCGGATCCGGGACCCGGCTTCCAGACCGTCGCGCTGCAGCAGCCGGTGATCAACACGCTGGCGCCTGAGAACGGCAACCCCGGCTTCGACAGCCATTCCGCCGGAGACGTTCTGATCGCCGCCGCCAAGGACGCGAACCAGGCGCTGCCGTGGAACACCTACGCGGACGCGGTGCAGTCCACGGCCGGTGCGCTACAGGGGCTGAACCGTGGCAACATCACGGCGACGGACGCCAAGACCTTCATGCTCCAGATGCAGGCGCAGGGCGGCTGGTGGGACACCGGCAACAAGGCGGCGGCCAGCGCCGCGGGCGCGCCGACCAAGCCGACCCCGGCGGCCCAGCCGCAGTTCACCGGCGATCCCGGCGCGTTCCCGCTCTACCTGCTGCCCTACCCGACGTCGGCGCTCGACTACGGCGACGGCGCGCGGGTCGCCTGGATGCAGGGCTTGCCGGAGCCGATCTCGACCACCGTCTGGAACAGCTGGGTGGAGCTCAACCCGACCACGGCGGACCACTACGGCGTGAGCACCGGCGATCTGGTCACCGTCAAGTCCGCCAACGGCGTCAGCCGCGAGCTGGCGGTGTACGTCAACCCGGCGGCGGCGCCCGACGTCGCCCTGATCCCGCTGGGTCAGGGGCACACGGCGACGCCCAACCGCTACTCGGAGCGGCGCGGGGTGAACGCGCTCGACCTGGTCGATGCCTCGAAGGTGGATTCCGAGACGGGCGCGCTGGCCTATGCGGCGACCCGGGTGCAGATCGCAACCACCGGGAAGAAGGTCCGACTGGCGCGGTTCGAGGGACAGGTCCCGGCCTTCCAGGTGCCGGGCGCGCCGATCATCGAGATCATTCGACCCACGCAGAAGCAGGGCTAGCCCGGCAGGTCGGATCGCGGCCGGAGAGGAGATGCAGTGTCAGTGACGCAAGTCCCCATGCCGCCCACGCCGAAGTGGGGCATGGTCATCGATCTGGATCGCTGCACGGGCTGCCAGTCGTGCGTGGTGGCGTGCCAGGCGGAGAACAATATCCCGATCAACACCGAGGAGGCCTACCTCCAGCGGCGCGCGATCGAGTGGATTCGGGTGGAGCGCTACTGGGAGGGCGAGTTCCCCAACATCAAGGCGCGCTACATCCCGGTCCCCTGCATGCATTGCTCCGATGCCCCCTGTGAGCCGGTGTGTCCGGTCTTCGCGACCTACCACACCAACGAGGGCATCAACATGCAGATCTACAACCGCTGCATTGGCACGCGCTACTGCTCGGTCAACTGCCACTGGCACGTGCGCTTCTTCAACTTCTGGCAGCCCAAGTGGCCGGCCTCGCTGGAGAACCAGCTCAACCCGGACGTGACGGTGCGCACCCGTGGCGTGATGGAGAAGTGCACCTTCTGTATCCAGCGGGTCAACCACGCCGAGCAGAACGCGCGGCTCGACAACAACCGGGCGGTGCGCGACGGCGAGGTCAACACGGCCTGCGCCCAGGCCTGCCCGACCCGGGCCATCGTCTTCGGCAACATGAACGACCCGCAGAGCGTGGTCTCCCGGGCCATCGCCGGCACGGACCGCGGCTACCAGGTGCTCGCGGACCTGGGCACGAACCCGTCGGTGCTCTACCTCAAGAAGCTCGACCCGGACGCACCGGCGCAGAGCGGCGCGTAGGCTCAGCCAGAGAGGGACGGAACCAGATCGATGGCGACACACGCGGAGCATGCGCACGGTCACCGGCGAGTCCAGCGGACCTGGGACCTGACGCCGCAGCAGGTGGTTACCGATGGCCTGCAGCGGATCCGGGCGGCGGGGTCTTCCTACCGGCTGGCGCTGATCATCTCGGCCATCCTCGGGGTCATCGGGGTGATCGCGCTGATCATCCGCCCGATCATCGGGGCCGGCTGGGGCGATCGTCAGGCCTGGACCTACGTCGCGGCGACCTTCGGCTTCCTGATGTCGACCGTCGGCTCCGCGCCCTGCTTCTCGGTCGCGATGCGACTGACGCGCGGCCACTGGCGACGCCCGGTCAACCGGCTGGCCGAGCTGTGGGGCGCCGGCCTGATTGTCCCGTTCATCCTCTTGGTGCTGCTGATCTTCGTCCTGCCGAACACCGAGGGACGCCAGACGCTGTGGTTCGGCTGGTGGGCGGCGCCCTACCTGTGGGACATCGTCATGATGCTGGCGCTGACCATCTGCGGGTACGGGTTCCTCTACGTGGCGTCGCTGCCCGACATGGCCATCGCGCGAGACCAGGTCGAGCGTGATCGCCCCGGCCGCTTTACCCGGATGGCGCGCGGCTTTCGCGGCACGGTCTACCAGTGGCAGATCATCGATCGGGGCGTCGCCTACCTGGGAGCACTCTACATCCTGCTCTACGTCGGCACGATGACGGTGATGGCCTCCGAGCTCATCCTGGCGCTCCTGCCGGGCGACAACAGCGCGATCTTCCCGGCCGCCTATACGGTGGCCGGCCTGGAGTCGGGCATCGCGGTCACGATCATCGCCATGGCGGTCTTCCGCCGCTGGGGCGGCGCGGGCGAGTACCTGGAGTCGGAGCAGTTCTTCGCCGCCTCCAAGCTGATGCTGGCGCTCGGGCTCCTCTGGTTCTACTTCCACTGGACCGAGTTCGTGATCTGGTGGTACGGCCGGACGCCGCGCGAGCTGTCGCTGCTGAAGGTGCTCTACTTCGAGCCCTACTTCTGGCTGTTCGTGATCGCCTTCGCCTGCATGTTCCTGGCGCCGCTGTTCGTCCTGGTCTGGACGCGGATCCGCATGGGCATCGCGGGGCCGACCGTGGCCGCCTGCCTGGTGGTGGTGGGTCAGGCCGTGGACCAGGTCCGTCTGATGTCGGCGAGCTTCTCTATCCCCAACATCTACGAGAAGGAGCTGTCGATCATCCCGAACGCCTACATCCCGGGGGTGTTCGACATCCTACTGTACGTCGGCCTGGCCGGAGGCGCCTTCGCCCTGGTCCTGCTCGCCCTCAAGGTCGTGGCCTACCCCTCCATCTGGGAGATCACGGCCGGCCTGTGGCTGCGGGCGCGCAAGCAGTACTACAAGACCGAAGTGACGCTCATCGGCAAGCCGAACTAGCCGGAGCTGTCGGAGCAAGGCCGCGAAGGGGCGTGTGGAGGGGCTATGCAGGAGCGACATCACCTGCCTGAGGACCAGATCATCCGTGACCTGTTACGTCCGGTGGTCTACACCTCGACGATGAACTGGGTCGCGTTCATCGTGCTCGGCGGGGTGCTCACCGCGTTCGTGTTCGCCGCGGGCTGGATGTTCTACTGGGGAGTCGGCGTTACCGGTCTGAACCGCCCCAACATGTGGGGCTTCATGATCGTCAACTTCGTCTTCTGGATCGGCATCAGCCACGCCGGGGTGATGATCTCGGCGATCCTGCGCCTGACCCAGGCGGAGTGGCGCCGGCCCGTCACCCGCGCGGCCGAGGTCATGACGATGTTCAGCCTGATGACAGCCATGACCTTTCCCTTCATGCACACCGGCCGTCCCTGGCGCACGGCCTACTTCGTCTTCCCGTACGACTTCTGGCGCGGGATCTGGCCCGACGTGCGCTCCGCCCTGGTGATGGACCCGAGCGCGGTCTTCACCTACCTGACCGGCACCATTCTGTTCGTCTTCGTCACCATGATCCCGGACTTCGCCATCCTGCGCGACCGCTCGACCGGCTGGCGCCACGGCCTGTACCGGGTGCTGGCACTCGGGTTCCGCGGGCAGGAGCGGCAGTGGAAGATGCAGACCATCTCCGGCTTCCTGCTCGCCGCGATCATGCTCTCGATCTTCGTCTCGGTGCACAGCATCGTGTCGTGGGACTTCGCCTTCTCGCTCGACCCGGTGTGGCACTCGACCGTCTGGGCGCCCTACTTCGTCATCGGGGCCGTCCACTCCGGCGTGTCGGCAGTGGTCACACTGATGGCGCTGATGCGCTGGCTGTTCAAGTTTGACAGCTACCTGAGACCCGAGCATTTCGACGCCATCGGACGGCTGCTGGTGGTGGTCGGGTCCGCCTGGATGTGGTTCTTCATGCTCGACGTCTTCTTCGACCTGTTCCGGCAGGACCCGGTGGACCTGGTGATCATGAACACCCGGTTCTTCGCCTGGCCCTACGTGCTGCTACTGGCCTTCATCTTCATCTTCGGCTACTTCATACCGGTACCGATCTGGCTGTTCCGGCGCTTCCGGCGGAACATCAAGGTGATGTTCTGGACCTCGATCATGGTCAACGTCGGCATGTGGTCGGAGCGCTACTGGCTGGTCGTGCCCGGCCTGCAGCAGAAGTACCAGTGGAGCTTCGATTGGACCTCCTACCGGCCTGGACCGATCGAGGTGACGCTGATCATCGGCTCGTTCGCGCTGGTCGGCACGCTGCTCCTCGTCTTCTCGAAGCTCTTCCCGCCCATCCCGGTGTGGGACGAGCTCGAGGGCCAGCGCTTCGCCGGTGAGATCCAGGTAGGCAAGCGCACCGTCCCGGCGATCGTTCGCGAGTTCTAGGCGTCTAGGCGAGGAGCGGAGTGGCGATGGCAATCCGGAGCGTTCTCGGGGTCTTTCCGAGCCTCGACTCGGCGGTCGCCGGGGTCGACGCGATCACCGAGCTGGGCCTCGGTCGCGAGGATTACGACATTCTGACCAACGCGCCCTACCCCGAGGGGGCGTTCGGCGAGGAAGCCGGCATGCACCGGTTGGGGCTCTTCCCGCTCGTCGGCGCGGCCTGCGGCTTCTCGGTGGGTCTGCTGATCACCGGCGGCACCCAGCTGGCCTACCCGCTGGTGACCGGCGGCAAGCCGCTCTTCTCGATCCCGCCGATGTTCATCATCATGTACGAGGGCACGCTCCTCGCCGCGGTGCTCTTCACGGTCATCGGCGTGCTGTTCGAGTCGCGGCTGCCCCGGCTGGGCGGGCTCTACGACCCGCGCATCACCCAGGGCTACATCGGCATCCTGGCGTTCCCGGAGGAGAGCCTGGCGGACCGGGCGGCCGCCGCGCTGCGCCAGGCGGGCGCCGAGGACGCGATCCTCGAGCCGCGGCGCGCGGCCGGCGGCGCGGCGAAGGCGCGGACGCAGCAGAAGGGAGCGGGCGCGTAATGCGCGGGGGACGACTCCCGGGCGTCTCGCTCGGTGTCGCCGGCCGCCGGATCTGGCGGCGCGGCTGGATACTGCTGGCGCTGCTGCTGATCGCGGCGGCGGTCGCGGCGTGTGACTCGACCAACGAGTACCCGATCGACTTCTTCCCGGAGATGCACTACCAGCCGAGCTTCACCGGCCAGCAGCCGCCGCGGCTCGACTCGCCCGCCAGCGCGATCGCGTTCGGCGGCGGGAACATCCCGCTCGGCGGCGCGCTCGAGCCGAACGCCAACATGGTCCGGCCGGGGCCGGCCGGGACGCCGATCCCGGCGGACGTGCCGAACTATACGGTCGATGAGGCCGCGACGCTGAAGAACCCGCTGCCGAACGACGCGGCGACTCAGGCGCTGGGCCAGCAGCTGTTCACCGTCAACTGTGTCGTCTGCCACGGCGCGGACGGAAAGGGTGATGGTCCCGCGGCGGTGCTGGTGTTCCAGGCGAACAAGGCGCCGACGCCCGCCAACCTGACGAACCCGACGCTGAAGTCGCCGAAGGACAACAGTTCGGCGCAGCTGACCGACGGCGAGCTGTTCTACGTCCTGACGAACGGGTACGGCGGTTACATGCCCCCGTTCGGCCACCTGCTGACACCCCAGGAGCGCTGGGCGCTGGTGGTTCACATTCGACACCTCGAAGGGAAGTAGGGAAGGGCGGCGGCCCCGCCGCTCGACCAGTTGGGGACACGGGAGCGGGCCTCAGGTTCGCGACCAGACGATCGGAGGGCCAGCAGCCCTCCGATCGTCGTCTGCGGGGTCGACGCCGCGGTCCAGGACGGGGTTCGAGCCTGCGCCCCCTCGGGTTTCCCGAGCGCGTCTCAGCGCGACGTGGACCGGCCGACGCGCGGCATCACCTCGGCCGCGATCAGCTCCAGCGCCGCGACGTCGGTCTGGTCCAGCGTCTGTAGCATGAAGAGCTCTACCCCGACCTCCTGCCAGGCCGCGATCTGCTCGACCACCTCGTCGGGCGTGCCTACCAGCCAGCGGCGCTCGCGCAGCGCCGCGATCGCCGCGTCCGGCGACAGGTCGCGCAACGACGGGATGACCTCGCACAGCCGCCGCACGCGCTCTACCAGCTCGCCGCGGTCACGCCCGACCAGGTGCGCGATCATGAGCGAGCGGCGGATCGCGCGCGGATCCCGACCGACCTCCGCACACAGGCGATCCAGCGTCTCCGACTTCGCGCGGTACTCGTCACGGGTGACGCCGTTGGTGTTCCACTCGTCCGCGTAGCGGGCTGCCAGCGGCAGCGTCCGCTTCTCGCCGGAGCCGCCGATGACGATCGGGATCCCGCTCGGGTTGGTGGGCGTGGGTCGGGAGACGGCGTCGTGGAGCTGGTAGTGATGTCCCGCGAAGCTCACCGGCTCACCGCTGTGCAGCAGCCGGACGACCTGCAGCGCCTCCTCCAGCATGTCCATCCGCTGCCCGAGCGGCGGGAACGGGATACCGTAGGCGTGGTGCTCGCGTTCGTTCCAGCCGGCCCCCAGGCCCAACTCCATCCGGCCGCCGGAGAGCCGGTCCAGCGACGCCGCGTTGCGCGCCATCAGCACGGGGTTGCGCCAGGTGATCGGGGACACCATCTGGCCGAAGCGGATGCGCCGCGAGCGCAGCGCCGCCATGGTCAGCGTCGGCCAGAGCGCCAGCCCCTCGTGGCCCGCCCCACCCACCGTGGTGCCGAGGTGGTCGGAGCGCCGCAGGCAGGCGTAGCCCAGTCGCTCGGCCGCGTCGATCAGCGCCTCCCAGCGCTCCCAGGTCAGGCCCTCCTGGGCCTCGATCATGACACCGAGCTCTGCCACGTGCGGTCCTCCCTCGCTATACGTCCGTCCGCCGGCGTCAGGGTGTCGGGGTTCCGGCGACGGGCTGGCCCAGCAGCTGCAGCGCCCGCAGCAGCTGGGTGTCCTGACTTTTCGCAAGCTGCGCAGCGGTCATGCCCGACTCCTGGTCCGGGATCAGCGGATCGGCGTTCGAGGGGAGCGTCAGCGAGACGTCGGGCGTGATCCCCTTGTGCCAGATCTGATGCCCGTTCGGCGTCAGCCACTCCTGCGTGCCGAGCAGGATAGCGGATCCGTCGCTGAGCGAGAACTGGTTCAGGACCGTGCCGGTCCCGAAGGTGGTGTCGCCGACGAGCTTGGCGCGCTGATGGTCCTGGAGCGCACCGGCCACGATCTCCGCGGCGCTGGCGGTGCCGTTGTTGACCAGCACCACCATCGGGATCTCGTAGGCCACTCCGTTGCCGGTCACTTTGCTCGGCGTCCGCTGCCCCGTGGCGTCCTGCTCGATGAAGACGTTGCCCTGGGCGATGAACTGGCTGGCGACGCCCACCGCCTCGTCGACCAGCCCGCCCGGGTCGTTGCGCAGGTCCAGGACGATCGACGTCGCGCCACCGGCCTGCGCCGCCTTGATCGCCGACCTGAGATCGTTGGTCGTGTTGTTCGAGAAGCTCGTCACCAGCACGTGGGCGACGGTCGTCCCGGGCAGGCGCGCCCAGCTGACGCTGGGCACCGTGATCTTCTGGCGCACGATGGTGATGTCGGTGAACGTCGTCTGCCCGGGATGGATGACGGTCAACGTGACCGGCGTCCCGGCCGGGCCGCGCACCAGGTTGACGATCTGCTCCAGGCTCATGTTGGTGACGTCTTTGCCGTTCACCCGCACCAGGGCGTCTCCGGCGCGGATGCCGGCCTTCTGCGCGGGCGCTCCCGGGATCGGTGCGATGATGGTCGGCTGGCCGTCGCGGATGCCGATCTCCGCCCCAATGCCCTCAAGCTGGCCCTGCAGGCTCTCCTGCTCCGCCTGCACGTCGGCGGGCGTGAGGAAACGCGTGTGGCCGACGTCGCCGAGCGAGGCGAGCATGCCCTCGATGGCCCCGTCGGTCATGGTCTTGGCCTGGATCGCCGAGCGGTCCACGTAGTGCTGCTGCACCAGATTCCAGGCTTGCCAGAACACGCCAAAGACCGGCCCGGCGTTCGCCGGCTCCTGACCGGCCGGCACGGTCGGAACGTCGTTCTGACTGACCGCCAGCCCGGCGGTGAAGCCGCCGCCGACCAGGAGCAATCCGATGATGACCGCCGCGACGACGCGCAGCCACGTCCGCCGGCGCCTGGGAGTCTCCTCCGGGGTCCCAATCTCCACGTTCGATAGCCTTCCGGATCCAGACGGCAGGTGCGCTGTCGCCTTGCGGTTGGTCGGACGCGTGAGGCGCGCACGGCTCGGACCGCCGCTACCGCCCGCTGCACTGCAGCATACGCTACCGACCGCTCTCGCCGCGCCGCGGCCGCACCTGCCGTGTTTCGCAGGGCCCCTCCCGGCGGGTCGACGAGGTCGGCGCGGAGGCCGGAGGCGCGGCAACGGACAACCCTGCAACTGGCGTGCGTTCACGCCGGACATGCCGGGGCGCCACGCGCGGCGGGCCCGGACCGACGCCCCCGGACGGGACTCCCGTCCGGGGGCGTGACCGCGGCGTGCGGAGCGGGGTCTACTGGTGGATCCAGACGGCAGTGCCGTATGGCGTCCAGTCGTAGATCCAGTGCGCGGCCTCGAGCGGTAGCGCGACCGAGCCGTTGGTCGCGGGACTGCCGAAGCTGCTCAACCAGGAGCCACCCACGATGGCGTAGCCATCCCAGAAGTTCATCACGTTCGGGACGGCGGGCAGCGACTGTGCGGTGTTGGTGCTGGCCGTCCCACCGGTCAGGTCGTCGGTCGGCAGTTTGGCGACGATCTCGAAGCGACCGGTCGGTGTGGGATGCGCGGCGACCCCGGTCGAAGCCCAGCTGCCGTAGACCAGCTGATCGTACTCCCAGACGCGCACGTACTGATCGGCGAGGTCGATCTCGATCCACTTCGCCTGATCGGTCGGCGCACCGGGCGGAGGCGTGCGCACTTCACGCGCGCCGACCGGCTCCGGCAGGTACCAGAGGCCCGGCTCGTAGGTGGGCGTGGCGTTGGATTGCGCAACCGGCGCGCGGTTCACCGCGTCGCGGACAGCGGCCTGGGTGCCGAGCAGGCCGATCTCGACCTCATAGGGGGTGCCCTTGAGCTCGGGATGGTACTCGAGGCGCGCTCGCTCGAAGTATTGGACGGTCAGGCCGTTCTCGACGAACTCCTCGGAGATCGGGTAGCCGAAGACGGCCAGATCACCGCTGGTGTGCCAGAAGTAGCGGAACCCAAAGCAGAGCCGATGCCCGGTCTGCGGGTAGAAGGTGCAGTTCGCGTCGGTCTGCGCGGAGACCGGCTGGAAGGGCGCCAGGCTCACGCGGCCGGCGGTCAGGTCGGCGCCGAGCCGGCGCAGCTGCACCTGCCAGTTGCGCGCCGCGGTCGGGTGCCACTCGAAGACAGCGCGCTCGAAGTACTGGATCGTCAGGCCGGTGGCGGGGTCGCGCAGTTCCTCGGTGATCGGATAGCCGAAGACCGCGACGTCGCCGTTGTGGTGCCAGTAGTCCAGGAAGCCATAGGCCAGGTAGTGACCGGTCTGGGGGAAGTAGACGCGGCTGGGCCCCACGTCGTAGGGGCTGGCCGCTCCGGCCGTGCCTGGTGCCAGCGCCATGGCCAGCATCATCACCAGCAGGCCCACCGCCGCGAGACGCCACGGCCGGGCTATCAGGCGCCTGACCGTCGGGCGGTCAGCCGATGGTTCCATGGGAAACCTCCTCCTGTGAGGTGATCGGCGGACAACGGTCCGCTCACGGCTCGATCCTATGCCCGAGTTCGTTGCAGGATCACAACGTTAGATAGGCGTGGATCACAGAAACGTGCCAGCGGTCGTTCGAGACATGGAGGTCGCAGGCGCGGCGAGCGTTGCCAATGCGGCGGCGCCGTGGCCGCAGGTGCGAAGGGGCACGAATAAAGCGGCTTTCAAATCGGACTGGACGTCCGCTGATCGCTCGGGCCGCGCCGCTGAGTGGGCGCGGCGTGGACGTGACACGCACCCCGTCTTTCGACGGGGTGCGCGGTCGCGAACCACCAAGTTGCCACGAGGCACACGGAATGTGCCGAGCCGTCAGGCCTCCGGGCGCGCCACCTCCTCGTCGGCAGCCTCGTCGCCGATGACCTCGCCCTGCTCGTAGGCCAGCAGGCACTCGGGGCAGACGAACAGCCCCTCGACCGGCTCGGCTGCCGATGGCTCGCCGGCTACCACCGTGCCGGCGGAGTGCGCCATCGGCCGGCCGCAGAGGTCACACGTCGCCAGGACCGTCCCCGACACGTCCCGCAGCTGCGCGGCCAGTTCTTCGTCGACCATGGCGGTCTCCTCTCGGGTGTTGCCCACGGCACCGCTACCTCCCAGTATGGGGGCGGCGGCATCGGATTGGCGTCACATCCGCGGCGCCGATCCTTACGGAAACGCGACAGACGTGGGAGCTTCCGGCTGCCTCCGACCGGGGCTCTCCGCGCGTACCGGGACGCACACATCCACCGGACCGGCCCCGGCTCACCGGCCCGACGGCATGTTCCCGCAGGTTCTCGACCAACGACGTCGGCCGCCGCGCCGTCCGGGGGGCCGGCCAGCCTGCCGCGCGCCGCGTGGCTCGGGACCGACCACCCGGCACCGCGTCGTCCGACGCCGCCACGTACTGCCAGGCGTTGCCCGCCGCGGCCGCGGTCAGGTCGGGGTGGGCGCCGAACTGGCAGGTAAGCCGAGCCGGGCGCGCACCGCCGCGCTGGACCGCACGCCCAATCGCGCGGTTGACAGGTACCCAGAACGGGGATAACAGTTTTCACGGTGCCGGTGTTCTCGAGAGGGTGACCATGAGCACGCCGTCGGGCGCTGAGCGGCCCGCCGATCGCCATCCGGTTGTCACGGTGGACCACCTGCGGAAGGCGTATGGGTCAACCGTGGCGGTGGACGACGTGTCCTTCACCATCGCCGCCGGCGAGATCTTCGGCATCATCGGGCCGAACGGCGCCGGTAAGACGACCACCGTCGAGTGCATCGCCGGGCTGCGGGTGCCCGACGCCGGCACGATCCGGGTGCTGGGACTCGACTCCCGGGGCGACCGCGC
>DATKRJ010000033.1:0-9853 GCA_035532355.1 Thermomicrobiaceae bacterium
TGGGCACGATGCGGGTCGGGTTGATCTGCGGGTGCGTGCCGTAGTAGTGACGCTTGATGTGGTCGAAGTTCACCGTCTCGCCGAAGCCCGGGCGCCGATAGAGGTCGCGGGCGTAGCTCCAGAGGTTCGGGTAGTCGACCAGCCGCCGCAGGTTGCACTTGAAGTGGACGTAATACACGGCGTCGAAGCGCGCCAGGGTGGGGAAGAGGCGGATGTCGGCTTCGGTGAGGCGGTCACCGACGAGGACGCGCTGGTGGGACAGGCGTTCCTCCAGCCAGTCGAGCCGGGCGAAGAGTGCGTCCACCGCCCGGTCGTAGGCGTCCTGGTTCATGGCGAAGCCCGCGCGGTAGACCCCGTTGTTGACGTCCTCGTAGACGACGGCATTGACGGCGTCGATGTCGTCGCGCAGGTGCTCGGGGTAGAGGTCGACGCCAGGGCGGGCGTAGGCGCCGAACTGGGTTTCGAGGTCGATGGTGATATCGGGGAAGTTGTTGGTGACCAGGCGCTTCGTCTCGCGGTCCCAGACGCAGGGGACGGTGTAGCGGCCGGTGTAGTCTGGGTCGGTGGCCAGGTAGGCCTCCGAGAGGAACGAGAAGCCGTTGACGGGGTCAGGTCCGTGGCCATGACCCTCGCGGAAGGCCCAGCCGCGCTCGTCGCGGATGGGATCGACGACCGAGAGCGAGAGGGTGTCCTCAAGCCCCAGCAGCTTGCGGGCGATGATCGAGCGGTGCGCCCAGGGGCAGGCCAGGGAGACATAGAGGTGGTAGCGGCCGGGCTCGGCGGCAAACCCGGAGCTGCCGTCGGCCGTGATCCGGTCACGGATCGAGTACTCCTGGCGGACGAACGACCCGGATGGGCTGATCTCCCGGGCCAGTGCCGGGTCGGGCGCGGCGGTGCTCTTCGCGGTCATCGATTCCTCCCTCTTCGGAAGTTGGGTCACTCGCGGCGCCGACCGGCGGCGCGCGGTCCTGGACGTATGCGCGTCGTTTCTCTCTAGAGCACGCGCCGGCCGGCCGTTGTTCCCGAAGCGAGGCCGGCCTTGATGGTACGCACCCCCCACCTTCGATCTGAATCGATCGTACTCCAGGGCGAGGGACATTTATCCCTATCATCTGGGACTGCCCTCCTACATGATTGGGTCAGGGGCAGGGGAGCCGGAAGTCATAGGGTCGGGAGGCGAGGGATGAAGTTCGAGGAGTTCGTCGCGTGGTCGCGCCGCCAAGGCGTGCCGGTGACGATCGACACGCTGCTGGCGGCGGGCTCGATCAGCGATGGGGAGCGCGACGAGTTCGCCGAGGCGCTGGAGTGGACGAGCCGGGAGGTCACCCGAATGACCCGGCATGAGCTCGACCTCTTCGTGCGGCAGAACCAGGACGTGATGGATGGGATCCAGCGCGTACTCGCGGTCTGGGACTACCGTCCCTGGCCGCCGGAGCCGTCCGCCCCGGTGTCGCCGGATGGTCCGGCCGAGCAGCGATTCGACGGCCAGCGGGTCGGGGGCGAGGGGAAGTCCTGACGGTGACGGCCGGGATGGCTCAGGTCGTCAGCAGGGCCGCTCCCAGCGCGAGGGCCGCGACGATCTGGAGCACCGCGACGAAGCGGTTGGCGTGTGGGCCGCTGCCGAGCAGGGCGCGCCTGCCGAACAGCCGGGCGACGCCGTCGAGCAGGGCGACCGCGATGACGCCGCCGCCGGCGGCGGAGCGCACGAGCGAGGCCGTCAGCCCGCCGGCCCCGTGCAGGGCGACGCCACCGAGGCCGGCGACCAGGGTGATGCCGATCGCCAGGAGCAGCCAGTTGCGGAACGAGCGGCTCCACCAGTCGCGCCCGCCGATCCAGTGGGAGACCTCCTGATCCCGGGCCTCGCGGATGACCCCCGTGGCGATCAACCCCACCATAAAGCCCCCAACGTGCGCCAGAAAGGCGACGTCGCTCGACGGCGCCACCGGGAGCACCGAGGCCGCCCCTTCGATCAGCTGGAGCAGGAACCAGAAGCCGATCAGGATCACCGCGGCCACCCGGCCGACGGTGACGAAGGGGACGAAAGCCAGCAGGGTGCGCACCATGGCGCGCGGGAAGAGGAGCAGGTAGCCGCCCAGCACCCCGGCGATGGCGCCGCTCGCCCCGACCAGCGGGTCGCTGGTGTGGGGGAAGGCGATCGCGAAGGTCACGCTGGCGACGATCCCGGAGCCCAGGTAGACGAGCAGGTAGGTGACGTGGCCGAGTTGATCTTCCACGTTGTCACCGAAGACCCAGAGGAAGATCAGGTTGCCGGCGATGTGCAGCAGTCCGGCGTGCAGGAAGAGGGCGGTGACGAGGGTGACCAGGTTGCGCCCGGCCCAGAAGTCGGCCGGGGTGAAGCCCCAGCGCGCGCTGAAGGCCTCGGCGCCCGCCTGACCGAGCGCGACCTCGTGGGCGAAGACGGCGATGCAGACGAGGATGATCCCGATCGTGACGTACGGGAAGCTGCGCGCCTGGGGCTGGGGCTCGTCGGCGTAGGGGAGCATCGGCCCTCCAGGCGCGGTCGGCGGCCGGCCCGGTGGGCGGGCCTTTTGCCGACGCGGCGCGGGCAGGTTTCAAGTCGGCCCGACCAGGGCGAATTCGCGGATCAGCCCGCTACAGCGGGCTTCGTGCGGTGAGCGCGGCGGTTCAGCGCCGCGCGTGCCAGGCGATGCGCGCCCACCGCTACCGTACCTTTTCCAGCCCCTGCCCAATCGCCTCCAGCGCCCGCTCCAGCTCCCCCTCGCTGATCGTCAGCGGCGGCTGGATGCGGAGCACGTTGCCGGCCTGCCCGCCGACGCCGATCAGGACGCCCTGCTCGCGGCAGTAGGCGCGCACGGCCGAGGCCTGCGCCGGGGCCGGTTCGCGGGTCTTCCGGTTGGTCACCAGCTCCGCGCCGATCATCAGCCCGAGGCCGCGCACCTCACCGATCAGCTCGTCGTCGCCCGCCATCTCGCGCAGCTGCGCCAGCACCTGAGCACCTTTGGCGGCGGCCTGTCCCGGCAGGTCCTCGTCGAACATCACGTCGACGTTGGCGAGCGCCGCCGCGCAGGAGACCGGGTTGCCGCCGAAGGTCGAGAGGTGCTCGCCGGGCTGGAACGAGTCGGCGATCTCGGCGCGCGCGATCGTCGCCGACAGGGGAAAGCCGTCGGCGATGCCCTTGGCCATGACCAGGATGTCCGGCTCGACGCCGAAATGCTCGACCGCGAACAGCTTGCCGGTACGGCCGAAGCCACTCTGGACCTCGTCGGCGATGAACAGGATGCCGTAGCGGTCGAGCACCTCCTTGACCCGGCGGAAGTAGGAGGCGGGGGGCACGATGATGCCGCCCTCACCCATGACCGGCTCGGCGATGAAGGCGGCGACGTCGCCCGAGGTCTGGAAGCGGACCGCCGAGTCGACCATCTCGGCACAGCGCGCGGCGACCTCCTCCGGGTCGTCGCTGCCGAAGGGGTTGCGGTAGACGTAGGGGGCCGGCGCGAAGGCGATGCCCGGCAGGTAGGGGCCGCCGCGCTTCTTGCGCTGCAGGTTCCCGGTCACCGAGAGTGTGCCGACGGTGCGGCCGTGGAACGAGTGGGTGAGGCTGATGAACTCCGACCTCCCGGTGAAGGCCTTGGCCAGCCGCATCGCGGTCTCGATCCCCTCGGCGCCACTGTTGCCGAAGAAGGTCTTCTGCAGGCGTCCCGGCGTGATCTGGGCCAGGCGCTCGGCGAGGTCGGCCACGACCGGCACGTGGTAGATGTAGCTGGCGGCATGCACGATTTTGTCGAGCTGCTCCTTGGCCGCGGCGATCACCTTGGGGTGCCGATGGCCGGCGTTGGTGACCGCGATGCCCGCGAAGCAGTCGACGTACGCCTTGCCCGTGGCGTCGTACACAGTGGCGCCCTCGGCGTGGTCCACCACGATCGGCTCGACGGCCGCGACGAAGCTCGTGGTGACGTACTGCCGGTACTTCTCGACCGTGTCCATGCCCTGCGTGCTCTGCATGCTCTGCGTGCCCCGCATTCCAAGCCTGCTCCCTGCCGTTTGCCCGGGCCGTCCCGACCGGCGCACGATACCGCGATCCCGGTGGCCCGACAACGCACACGACCGGCAGTCCGGCGACGGGAGTCAGTGGTCGCGACGGTGCGAGCGGGCGGGGGCGGCGATCGCCACGGCGCGGCCGCGGTGGTGGCGCGAGAGCTTCTCGGGGCTGGTGACCACGACCAGGACCACCGTGACCAGTGCCAGCAGGCAGGCGTCGAGCACCAGCGTGCGCGGGTCCCGCCCGAGGCCGAGCAGCCAGGCGGACGCGAAAGCGGCGTTGGTGCCGGTGCGCAAGAGAATCGCGAGCAGAGTGCTCCCGCCGGTACTGTTGAAGGCCCAGGTGATCACGACGCTGAGCAGGACCGTGTACCCGCCGATCCCAAGCGCCCAGAGCGGCGCCAGCCGGTCGCTCCCGACCAGGGCATGCTGCGGGGTGCCGGGCAGCCAGCAGAGGGGCAGCTGCCAGAGGCTCCAGACGACGCCGAGGATGAGGCTGGAGCCGAGCGCGCTCCAGCGTGCCTGCAGGCGCGGCAGCGCGTAGCCCCGCCAGCCGAGCTCCTGCTGGAGCGGGCCGCCGAGGGCGAGGATCACGATGGCGCCGGGGATCAACTGCCGGAGCCGTGACAGATCGGCGGGCTCCGGCCGGCCCTCGGGCAGCAACAGGCGCAGCTCGACGGCCGCAGCCATGAGCAGGAGCGGCCCGAGCAGGGCCACGACGTACCAGCCGGCACCGACGCGCCAGCGCCGGAGCCCGCGCAGCAGATCTGCTATACCCTCCCGCCCATGGCGGGCGGCGGCGACGAGCAGCGCCGCGACCGACGGACCACCGGCCCCGGCCGCAAGCAGCGCCAGGCCCGCGCCATGGTCCGCCGGCAGGCGGAGCGCCAGGGCGACGCCCCAGACGACCCACGAAAGCCCGTAGGCCAGGGTGAGGAACGCGACCAGACGCCGGCGGCGCATCCACCGAACGAGCCCGACCCGCGCCATCCCACGCCTCCCGTCGATCCCGGGTCCGGCCGGCCGCGGCGCTAGACGCTGCCGACCGGTTCCTGCGGAACGATCAGGACCAGCAGAAGGTAGACCAGGGGCGCGAACGGGCCCGCCGGGAGGAGCGCGACCACCATCAGCAGCCGCACGAGGGTCGGGTCGAGGTTGAAGTAGGCGGCGACGCCGCCGGCTAGCCCGGCCAGACGCCGTTCGCTGCGGGAGCGGTAGAGGCGGCGCGCCGGCTGTGGCTGCATCATGACGACCTCCATCTCTGGGGGAGGACTCCCCCGTAGAGCATGGATCCGGCCGCGTATCAGGGGCAACCGAGAGCCGCGCCCGCGCGCGACGGCTGCGTGTCAGTCACCTCGTTGGTCGGTCGCGCTAGCCGGTGGGCACGCCCGCGCCACAGCTCGGGCAGAAGCGGGCGCCTTCCGGCAGGTGGACGCCGCAGCCGGCGCAGTAGCGCGCTTCCTCGACCGGCCGGGACGTCGCGGCTGGCGGTGTCGCCGGTCCGGCGGCGGCCGGTCGAGACTCCACCGGCGGCGTGCTCGTGACGCCCGCGGCGGTGATCGTGCCGGCACCACCGGGACTGCCGCCGACGGTCGGCTGCGGGGCGGTGGCGTAGGCCATGGCCTGGACGACCGGCCGCTCGATGCGCCGCAGGACGCGGATCAGGTAAGCGGGGAGGGCGATCGGCAGCGGCGCGGGCGGCGGCGCGTCGGGTCCGAGCCGCGCGCGCTCGAGCGACTCCTGGAGGAAGAAGCGCAGGATGAGCAGGCCGATCGCGCCGAACAGGAGGTACTGGGCATAGCCGACGCCGGTTACGTCCCAGTCCCAGAGCGTGTGCAGTCCCACCGAGATGGCAAACGCCAGCACGACGCCGGAGGTGATACGGATCTGACCGTCGCGCCGCTCGCGCCAGATGGCAGCGCAGATGACCGCCGTCCAGACGCCGTGGCCGAAGACGGCCAGCACCATGCGCGTGTTCAGCACCGAGATCATCTGGCCGATGCCGTAGGTGTAGGCGTCCGCGAACCTGTAGCCGGCGTTGGCGGCGGCGGTGAAGCTGTCCAGGAAGTTGGCGAAGCCGTAACCGGCCGTCTCGAGCGCGGCGAAGCCCATCCCGGCGGCGGCGCCGAGCACCAACCCGTCGAGCTCGCGGTTGCGCTTGTCCCGGAGCAGGAACCAGACGACGGCCGCCGCCTTGGCCGCCTCCTCGACGATGCCGACCGTGAGCGCCGCCGGGAATCCACCCCCGCTGATCAGCGCCGGCTCCAGGATCGCGGCCATGAGCAGCCCGAGCGTCGAGCCGCTGACGAAGGCGAGGCCGACCACGATGGGCGGGATGTCGGCGAAGGCCCCCTGCTCCCAGCAGAAGACGACGAAGGTGACCGGGACGAGCGCGCTCGCCAGCAGCGTCACCAGCGGCACCAGGTGCTCGTTGCCGTTCGACAGCAGCACCTGGGAGGCGGCGACGTAGGCGAGCAACCCGACGGCAAATACTTTCCAGTAGCGCAGCGGACGCTGCCCGGCGATCCAGCGGCCCAGCCGCGACGCCTGCGCCTGGACGATCGCGGCGTTGATCGCCTCGGGCGAGATGGTCGCCTCGGCCGCGAGCGCCCCGCCCGGCGTGACCGTGATGTCGCTCATCCCCGCGCTCGGTCCGATGACGCCGCTCGTCGCCGCGGCCTCCAGCACCCGCACCGACTGGAAGACCAGCTCCGTGCTCCCGATGCGGATGTGCTGCCCGGGCAGGATCGGGGTGGGGCCGCTGATCGGGGAGCCGTCGACGAGCGTGCCGGTGACCGACCCCAGGTCCTGGATCACGTAGCCGGTGTCGGACCAGCGGATGACCGCGTGGATGCGCGACACCGCCGGGTCGTTCAGGACGATGTCGTTGGACTCGAGCAGGCCGATGTAGGTCTCGGAGTGGATCAACGGCAGCGGCCCCGAGCCGGCGGCGCGGCCGCGGACGGCGGTTCCGGAGACCGAGAGGGCGGCCGCGAAGGGGGGCGCCAGCGCGCTGCGTGCGGCGGTGCCATTCGGCGTCTTGACCTCCATGGGCCCTGTCCTTCCTGCCCACGCCGCGCGGGCGCGCCTCGGATGACGCCGCCCCCGGCTGGAGTCCCGGCGGAGCACGTTCGCGGTCCCGAACGGCCGGCGGCGACGGACGTTGCGCACCCGACGGTAATCAGCCCGATTCGGCAGTGGATGTTACGAGTTCAGTGTCTGGAGTATAGCAACGGTTCGCCGGTATGCGTAGGCGGGTCCGGCGCCCGACACACGACGGGCGCCGGATCGATCCGCGGGGTTCGACGCGGGCGGTGCCGGCGGTCTCGTGCCGCCGGTGGGCCGGCTACGCGGCGGGGCTGTTCTCCTTGATGAAGCCGAGGATGCGCTGCCAGGCGTCCGCGCACTCGGCCTGGTACTGCTCGAAGCGGCGGTCGAAGAAGCTGTGCGGCGCGCCCGGGTAGATCTTGAACTCGTGGGGCTTGTCCGCCTTGCTCAGCGCCTCGTCGAACTCGTTGACCGCGCTCTCCGGGATGCCCTGGTCGGCGCCGCCGAACAGGCCGAGCAGCGGGGCGGTGTACTCGTCGACGCGCTCGATCGGCGCCTTCGAGCCGTCGCGGGTCGGCGGCAGCGGGCGGCCGTAGAAGCCGATCGCGCCGGCCAGCCCGTGCCCCTCGGCGGCCTGCTGCCAGGAGTTGCTGCCGCCGAAGCAGAAGCCGACGCTGAAGATGGTGCGGTCGGCGCCGCCCTCGGCGGAGTGCAGGTAGGCGACCGCGGCGGCGGTGTCCTGGGAGATCTTATCGAGCTTCGTCTGGGCGACGTGGGTCTGCCAGTCGAAGTCGTCGCCGCGCGCCTCGCCGCGGCCCACGCCGGCCGTCCGTCCGAAGTAGTCGATCGCGACCGCGTCGTAGCCCTGCTCGGCGAAGCGCTCTGCCAGCTCCTCGTAGTAGTGGTGCAGCCCGCGGATGTCGGGCAGGATCACCACGCCGATGCCGGTCGGCTGCGCCGCGCGGGCGGCGAAGGCGGCGAAGACGGTGCCGTCGGAGGCCTTGAGCGTGAGGCCCCGGGTATCGAGCGCACCGCCCGCGATCGGCGCGATCGGCGGGCGAGCGCCGGAATCGAAGCACATAGCATCCTCCCTCGTGCGAGCTCTGCGAGCTGCGATCGTTCGGTGTCGGGTTTCGTGCCGCACAGCGTATTCCTCCGCTGCGCGGCCGGCAAGTCCTCTGCCCGGCGGGTGTCCCACTCAGGCGGCCGGCGTGAAGCGGATCGGCATGTGCTTGATGCCGCCGATAAACGTCGAGCGCAGCCGCTCGACGTCGCCGGCCAGCGCGAGGTCGGGCAGGCGGCGGAGCAACTCCTCGAACATCACGCGCAGCTCCAGCCGGGCCAGGTTGAGGCCGAGGCAGACGTGCTCCCCGATGCCGAAGGCCAGGTGGTAGTTCGGCGTCCGCCCGACGTCGAAGCGCTCGGACTCCGGGAACACCTCCTCGTCGCGGTTGGCGGACGGATACCAGAGCACGACTCGCTCTCCGGCGGCGATGCTGACGCCCCGCAGCTCCACGTCGCGCTTCGCCGAGCGGGCCATGTGCAGGACCGGTGATGTCCAGCGCAGCACCTCCTCCACCGCGCTCGGCATGAGCGATGGGTCGGCGCGCAGCCGGGCCAGCTCGGCCGGGTGCTCGATGAGCGCGAGCAGTCCGCCGGAGGTGGCGTTGCGGGTCGTCTCGTTGCCGGCCAGGATCAGCAGGTAGCAGAAGTAGAGGATCTCCTCGTCGCTGAGGTGCTGCCCGTCGATCTGCGCCGCGGCCAGCGCGCTGACCAGGTCGTCACGCGGCTGCGCCCTCCGCGCTGCCAGCAGCCGGGCGAAGTAGCCGAACATCTCCTGATAGCCCCGGGCCGCCGTCGCGACCGGGTCGCCGGGCGTCGTCTGGTACTCGGGGTCTCCGGCGCCCAGCACCTGGTTCGTCAGGGTGAACATGCGGTCCCAGTCTTCGTCGGGCACGCCCGTCATCTGGCAGATGGCGGCCAGCGGCAGCTTGGCGGCCACGTCGACCACGAAGTCGCAGGCGCCCCGGGGGGCCATGGCGTCGAGGATGCCGGTCGTGATGGCGCGGATGCCGGGCTCGAGGCGGGCGATGCGTCGAGGCGTGAAGGCCACGGTGATCAGCCGCCGCAGTCGCCGGTGGCGCGGCGGGTCGATGCCCAGCAGGATCTTGCCCACGCCGGAGACCGGCGTCTGGTTCTCGGGATCCTGCGTCAGGTTGAAGCCGCGCTCGGACGAGAAGGTGGCCGTGTCGCGCGAGATCGCGAAGACGTCATCGTACCGGGTGATCGACCAGAAGCCCGGGAACCATTCGGTGCCCTCGTTCCAGGAGACCGGCGCCTCGGCGCGAAGCCGCCGCCAGGCCGCGTGTGGGTGACCGGCCAGGAACTGGTCCGGGTCGGCCAGATTGATCTCGGGGAGGCTCGGTCTATCCGGCTGAGGCATCGTCAGAATCTCCTCTGGTGGCTGAAGGTCCGCCACGTCCGCGGCGGCCGGTGGTCGGGCTCTGGTTGCCGGCATGGAAGGTCCGTGCCTCGGGGTCGAACGGGCGAGGCACGGGGCCGCGTTCCCGCGGCATGGCGCGGTGGTCTCCATCGTACCCGCATAGTGGGGCCGTCCGGCCGTTCTGTCAACCGGGTGCGCCGATGCCGCTGCCCCGGGCGCCGGATGGCCGGGTTCCGCGGCGGTGAGCGCGACGGCTGCCCGTTCGGACAGTCCCGTCCCGACGGAGCCGGTAGTATGCTTCCGGTCTTGGTTCGGGCGCGTCCGGCTGGCCCCAACGCGCGA
>DATKRJ010000034.1:0-2577 GCA_035532355.1 Thermomicrobiaceae bacterium
CCGGTCACGATGGCGCGTTTGCCTTCGAGCCGTCCCATGCGTTCGCCTCCTCAGTCCTCGACCGGTCGCAGGTGGACCCGTCCGGCGCTGCTGCCACCGTCGACCACCAGCGTGGTGCCGGTCACGAAGCCGGTCAGCGGCGAGGAGAGCATGACCACGGCGTTGGCGATGTCCTCGGGAGCACCGTGACGGAGTGGGATGGCGGCGCGCGATGCCTGCCGGTAGGACTCGGCCAGCGCGGCGCCGCCCTCCGGCACGTCGATGAAGCCGGGCAGCACGGCGTTCACCCGGATCCCGTGCGAGGCGAGCTCGAGTGCCATGCCCCGCGTCAGCGCCACGACGCCCGCCTTGGAGGCCGAGTAGTGCGCCCAGCCCCAGATGGCATGGTTGGCGGCGCCCGAGCTCAAGGTGACCATGCGTCCGCCGTTGCCGGCGCGGATCATGGCTCGCGCCGCCGCCTGGCAGGTGAGGAAGACGCCGGTCAGGTTCGTGTCGATCACACGTCGCCACTCCTCCTCGCGCAGCTCGAGGAAGGGCGAGTTCGGGTAGACACCGGCGTTGGCGACCGCGACGTCCAGCCGGCCAAGATTCTCGGCGACCGCCTCGATAGTGCGCGTCACCATCTCCCTGTCCCGGACGTCGGCGGCCCAGCCGCGCGCCTTGATCCCTTCCTCGCGCAGCCCGGCGGCGGCACCCTCGGCGCGCTCCGCCGTCAGGTCAATCACGGCGACGGTCGCACCTGCCCGGCCGAATGCCCGCGCCGTGGCCAGTCCGAGGCCGGTGGCGCCGCCGGTGACGAGCGCGACCTGGCCCGAGAAGTCGATCTCGATGGGCACACTGCCTCCTTTGTCGCGCGACTCGCGCCGCGCGGCGCCTCTCGCCCCCAAGATCCGGTGACTCAACCGTCCCGTTCGCCCTCGCGTCGCCCGCGCCGCCATGCTAGGCAACCCCCGGAGCGCTGTCAACGCGGACGCTGGGGGCTGGGGCATCGTGACACACCGCCGACTTGCGACGGCGATGCCGCCGTGCCACACTGCCACCGCAGCCAGGCCAACCGTCGTATCGGTTACATACTCGCGGGGCGTTCGCGGAGGTGACCACGGTGAGCGCGGAGGCGCACGAGGCCCACCTGCCGGAGTGGCTGCTGCCGGCGGACGCGAGCCGCGACGCCGCGGTGCTGATCGCGGCGCGGACGGTCCGCGCCTTCGGCGACGGATTCGTCAGCGTCCTGCTGCCGCTCTACTTGACCCAGCTGGGTTTCTCGAGCCTGCGCATCGGGGCGGTGGCAACGACCACGCTGCTCGGCTCGGCGGCGCTCACCCTGGTCGTCGGCCTGCAGGCCTACCGGCTGCGCCGCCGGCCGCTGCTGACCGGCGCGGCGCTGCTGATGGCGGCGACCGGCCTCGGCTTCGCCTCGATTCACTCCTTCTGGCCGCTGCTGCTGGTCGCGTTCGTCGGCACGCTCAACCCCTCGGCCGGGGACGTCAGCATCTTCCTGCCGCTCGAGCAGGCGCTGCTGCCGCAGACCGTGAGCGACCGCCAGCGTACCTCGCTCTTCGCCCGCTACGGGCTGGCCGCCTCGCTCTCCGGGGCGATCGGCGCGCTGGCAGCCGGCCTGCCCGCGCTGGCCGTCGCCCACTCCGGCATCAGCCTGATGCGTGCGCTCCAGGGGATGTTCCTGCTCTACGGGCTGCTGGCGTTGATCGCGCTGCTGCTCTACCGGCGGCTGACGCCGGCCATCGAGCCGCACGAGTCGACTCCGGCCTCGCCGCTGCGCGAATCGAAGCGCATCGTCTACACCATGGCCGCCCTCTTCAGTCTCGACTCCTTCGGCGGCGGCTTCGTGGTACAGTCGCTCCTCGCCCTCTGGCTGTTCGAGCGCTTCCACCTCTCGGCGGCGACCGCCGGGACGATCTTCTTCTGGAGCGGGGTGCTCTCGGCCGTCTCCTACCCGATGGCGGCGCGCATCGCGCGCAAGATCGGGCTGGTGCGGACGATGGTCTTCAGCCACCTGCCCTCGAACCTGTTCCTCATCCTGGTGCCGCTGATGCCCAGCCTCGCGCCGGCGATCGCGCTGCTGCTGGTTCGGAGCTTCCTGTCCCAGATGGACGTGCCGACGCGCAACTCGTACGTGATGGCGGTCGTCTCGCCGGCCGAGCGACCCGCGGCGGCCAGCGTCACGTCGGTGCCCCGCAGCCTGGCGACGGCCAGCAGTCCTCTCCTGTCCGGCTGGCTGCTCGGGCTGTCGGCCTTCGGCTGGCCGCTGGTGATCGGCGGCGCGCTCAAGGCGATCTACGATCTGCTGCTGCTCGCCATGTTCGCCTCGGTACGCCCGCCGGAGGAGTCCGGCGTCGACCGACACTCCGAACCGAAGAAGGCGCGCACCCCGCGCTGAGCCGAGCTTCCCCTGCCGTACTGGAACACCAACGAAACTGTGACGATGTTTGGGCAGAAGTCACACCATTGCCACGCCCTTCGGCCTACGGTGCGGGCAGATGCGACTCACCGCGCGCTGCCGTGGTGACCCCGCGTCGGAAGCCTGGAGGGTGACGCGATGGGTTGGGAGATCGTTTTCCT
>DATKRJ010000035.1:0-2257 GCA_035532355.1 Thermomicrobiaceae bacterium
TCCGAGAAGCAGCGCCAGGCCGGCCACGCCGGCAACCGAGACGACCGACCGGACGCGCGGCGACCACTGCACGCTCAGGGGAGCACCTCTCGCGCTGCTGATGGAACCGTAGGGGCCGCCATCATACCCCAACCGGCCTGCTCGAAGCGCCAAATGGCACACTCGACACAGGCCATGTGGCCTGCTGGCGGGGCGACAGCGAACCGGTGGGACATCGTCACGTCGGGCCGGGTCAGAGGGCGATCGGGATCAGCACGTCGAGCGCGATGAGCGCGAACAGGATCGAGAGGTAGGTGATCGAGAACCGGTACAGGCGCACCGCCCCGACCCCGCTGCCCTCATGCCACAGCATCAACGCCTGCCGGAGGAACAGCGCCCCCAGGACGGCAGCACCGAGCGTGTAGACCAGCCCCATCTGCGCAACGAGCGCGAAGACCAGGGTCAGGATCACGAGCAGCGCCGTGTAGAGGACGATCTGGCGGTTCGTCTCGGGGACCCCCTTCACGACGGGCAGCATGGGCACGCCCGCTGCCTCGTAGTCGCGCGAGAGTCGGAGCGCCAGGGCCCAGAAGTGGGGCGGCGTCCAGTAGAAGACGATGAAGAACAGGAACACCGCTGGAAGGGCGACGTTGCCCGTCACCGCCGCCCAGCCGATCACCGGAGGGAGCGCCCCGGCGGCCCCCCCGATCACGATGTTCTGCGGCGTGCTGCGCTTGAGCAGCAGCGTGTAGACGACGACGTAGAAGGCGATCGCGAGCAGGGCCAGGAAGGCCGCGAGCAGGTTCGCGAAGATGGTCAGCCAGGCGAAGGAGACGACGCCGAGTGCGAGGCCGAAGGTCAGCGCGTTCTCCGGGTCGACCGTGTGGGCCGGCAGCGGACGTCGCCGCGTCCGGGTCATCAGCTCGTCGATGTCGCGGTCGATGTAGCAGTTGATGGCGTTCGCCGACCCGGCGGCGAGCGTGCCTCCGATGAGCGTCGCGACCACGAGCATCAGCCACGACGTGACGCGGATTCCCGGCACGTCGCGGGTGGCAAGGACCATCGCCGGCACCGTGGTGACGAGCAGCAGTTCGATGATGCGGGGCTTCGTCAGCGCGACGTATGCCATGACACGCGATCGCCAGGTGGCTCGGGACCCGGCGGAAGCGCCCGGCGTGCCGTCGTCCATACCGGCGACAACGACGGGCACGGCGTCGGAGGCGGCGTCGTGCATGTCCGCGACCGTTCGAGGCGTGAACGGGGCGCGCTCAAGCAGCTCGGCCGTCAGCTCCCCGGCGTCCGAACCCGCCGGAACGGCCGGCGCGGCCATGAACGCCGACTGACCTGCGGCGCCGAGATCGCCGCGGTCCCCCCGCGTGCCGGCGCCGGGAGCCGGCTCGCCGCCCGGGGCCGCGGTCGGACGCCCCTCGAGCCGGGTGAGGTAGTAGCTCTGGATCGCGGCGCCCAGGGTGAGCGCCCAGATCGCGGCCGCGAGGGCGACGTGCAGGGCAACCGCCCAATCGGCCAGCGACGTGAAGATCTGTGCCGCGCCGACGAAGATCTGGACGACGAAGAGCGCAACCGCGGTGTGCACCATGGCGACGACCGGGCCGCGCCGGGAGCGCGGCTGACGCATCGCGGCCCAGGCGGTGACCACGAGGATGATGCCGGCGATGACCGACACGACGCGGTGCAGGAACTGCGCCATCTGTTCGGCCGGGTACTGCCGGAACGAGGGGATCAGCGAGCCGTTGAAGAGCGGCCAGTCCGGGAAGATCAGGGCGGATCCCGTCGCGGTCACGTGGGACCCGAACAGCAGGAGTGCGTAGATGCTCGCCGCGCTGAGGGCGGCCAGCAGCGTGAAGCGCTGGCTGGCTCCCCGGGCAGGCAGCTGATCGGGATAGCGGGCGCGGATCGCGACATAGACGAGGATCCCGAGGAGGATCATGGCCGTCGCAAGGTGGGCCGTGACCGTGTCGCCGGCGTTGTTCTCGGCGACGGTGATGGCCCCCAGCGCCGCCTGGATCGCCACGACGACGACCGCGAGCAGCGAGGGCCACAGGATCGAGCGGCGGTTGCGGTACCCGCGCCAGGCCAGCACGGCCACGCCCAGCGCCAGGAACCCGATGACCAGGGCGATGAACCGGTGGATCCACTCGAGCCATGGGTGGTAGTCGGTGGTCGAGGGGATGAGCTGGCCGTGGCAGAGCGGCCAATCGGGGCAGCCCATGCCGGAATCCGTGCCGCGAACGATGGCGCCGATGACGACCAGCAGGTA
>DATKRJ010000036.1:0-3420 GCA_035532355.1 Thermomicrobiaceae bacterium
TCGACACCTGCGGCGGCTTCGAGCTCCCCCGCCAGCTCGCGACGGCCGGCATCCCGATCGCCGACCTGCGGCAGGTCGTCCTGACCCACCGCCACCTGGACCACATTGGCGGCATGCCCGCCCTCTTCATCGAGGGCCGGCCGCTCACGATCTACGCCCAGGCCGACACCCACGAGGCGGTCGCGGCGCTGATGCTGGCCGGCTTCCCCGAGTGGCCGGTCAACCCCCAGATCCGCCACGTCACGATCGTGCCGCGCGAGCGCCGCGAGATCGGCGGCTTCAGCGTCGAGTTCTTCGCCGTGCAGCACCGCGTCCCGACCGTGGCCGTGCGGGTCGAGCAGGACGGGCGCGCCCTCGCCTTTAGCGCCGACAGCGTGCCCTGCGACGCGCTGCTGGCCTGCGCCCGCGAGGCCGACCTCTTCCTCTGCGACGCGCTCTACGCCGCCGGCGACGGCGAGCACCTAGTCGAGCGCGCGCGTCGCCTCATGCACCCCACCGGACGCGAGGCGGGGGAGATGGCGACGGCGGCCGGCGCCCGCGCGCTGACGCTGCTGCACCTCGGCTCGCGCTCGACGCCGGAGCGCATCTTCGAGGACGCTCGCGCGACCTATAGTGGCCCGCTGCGCATCGCCGAGGACTGCGAGACCTACCGGGTGTGACGAGCGCAGGCAGACACAGCACGGGGGCAGGTTTCAAACCCGCCCTGCGGCGCGATAGCGCCGCGTGGTGCGCGCCCGGTCGGCGCCCCATCAGCCTCAGCCATCGATCTCGACCTCGGCCTCGATCTCGACCGGGATGCCGAAGGGCAGCTCGAACAGGCCAACCGCCGAGCGCGCGTGGGCGCCGGCCTCCGGTCCGTACAGCTCCAGGATCAGGTCGGAGCAGCCGTTGATCACCGCGGGTTGCAGGCGGAACCCGGACGCGGAGTTGACCATGCCGAACACGCGCAGCCAGGCCGTCACCCGGTCGAGATCGCCCAGCTCGCGCTTCAGGCTGGCCAGGATCGATAGGCCAACCAGGCGGGCTGCCGCGTAGCCCTGCTCCAGCGTCAGGTCGGCGCCCACCTTGCCCAGCGGCACCGCGATCGAGCCGTCCGGCCGCTGCGGGCCGTGGCCCGAGACGTAGACCCGGCTCCCACGCACCCGCACCCAGGGGAAGGGCAGGCGCACCCCGGCGGGGGTGGCCATCGGTTCCGGTAGGGTCAGCCCCAGCTCCTCCAGCTTCCGCTCAACGCGCATCGACGCCCTCCCGTCCCACGTCCGCCGGGTTGGTCCCCGCGGCGACGACCGCCTCGTTGGTCAATCGGACCGGACCGTCGGCGAACAACTCCCGCAGGCGCGCGATCGCGTCCTCACGCGCCGCCCGGCGCCGCTCCACGCTCAGGCCCGCCAGCAGGTCCGCCCCCGGGCCGCGCCCCGCCTCGACCCGCTCCCACCAGGCCTCGGGGCTCTCGACCTCCATCATCGGCACCTCGAGCACCGTCGTCCGCACGTCGACGAATCCGGCGGCGGTCAGCACGTCCGTCAGCGCCTCCGGGCTCGTCAGCGCGTTGACGCCCACGCCCGGCCGCTCGCCGACCGGCACCTCGAGGTGGCGGCTGAGGACCTGCCGCGGGAAGTTGAAGAAGTGGCAGCGCTCGGCGGGACCCCAGGTGCTCACCGCCGCGTGGCCGCCCGGCTTGAGCGCCCGTCGCCAGCAGTCGAGCGCGGCCACCGGGTCGGGCATGAACATCAGGGCCTGGCGGCAGGTGACCGCGTCGAAGCTCGCCGCCGTCACGTCCAGGTCGACCTCGCGCTCGATCAGGCGGAACGACGCGTTGGCGACGCCCTGCTCGCGCGCCTGCTCCCGGCAGGTCTCCACCATGGCCGGGGTGATGTCGCACCCCAGCACCGAGCCGGCCGGGCCGACCCGCTCGGCGATGGCGAAGGCGGGGTTACCGGCGCCGCAGGCCATGTCGAGTACACGCTGACCCGGCGCGATGCCCGCCAGCGCCAGCAGCGTGTCGGTGAGGACGTCCTCGGACGGCCGTCCACCGGCGGCGCGCCGCTCGCGCCAGCCGCCGGCCGCCTTCCCCCAGCGCTCGCGCATCTGGTGGCGGACCTCTTCAGCCGGTGGCTGCTCCTCGAGAGCCATGGACTTCCTCCTCGCTAGCTCGCCGGGCGCCGGTCGTCGCGGCGGTCGCCCGCGGGAACCGGCCGCGTTGGCCCCGTCACCGGAGGTCGTGGCCCTCGTGGAGGCACTGGCCACCGCGCCGCTCCGGCGACACGATTTATGGACTGCTCCGTTGACTATAGCACCGGGGTCGAACTGGAGAGCGATGGTAGACTCGGAGACTCGGCCGAACGGGAGGGCGCGTGCGCAGGCGACCGGGCGGGCTCTGGCGACACCCCGACTTCCTCAAGCTCTGGGTCGGCGAGACGGTCTCGCTGCTCGGCTCGCAGGTGACGCTGCTGGCCCTGCCGCTGACGGCCGTGCTCACCCTCCACGCGAACGCGGCCCAGATGGGCTATCTGACCGCGATCCAGTTGGCGCCTTCCCTCCTGGCCGGACTCTTCGCTGGCGTCTGGATCGACCGGGTGCGGCGGCGGCCGATCATGATCGCGGCCGACCTCGGCCGCTTCGCCCTGCTGCTGGGCATCCCCCTTCTGGCGGTCGCGGGCCGCTTGGGCATGGCCGGCCTCTACCCGATCGCCTTCCTGGTCGGCATCCTGACCGTCTGCTTCGACGTCGCCTACCAGGCGTTCCTGCCCTCGCTGGTCGGGCGCGAGCAACTGGTCGAGGGCAACGCCAGGCTGGAGGTGAGCCGCTCCGGAGCACTGATCGCCGGACCGGGGCTGGCCGGCCTGCTGGTGGGGCTGGTCACCGCGCCGTTCGCGATCGCCGCTGACGCTGCCTCCTTCCTCGGCTCTGCCCTCTTCCTCCTGGGGATCCGCACCCCCGAGCCGGTTCCGGTGGACCACGGCACGTCGCGCGGCACGCGCCGCGAGATCGCGGAGGGGCTCGGTATCGTACTGGGTAACCCGCTGCTGCGGGCGATCGCGGGCAGCACCGGCACGTCCAACCTGTTCAGCAGCGCGATCTCCGCTATCGTCATCCTCTACGCCACGCGCAACCTCGGCATCGGTCCGGGCCTGCTCGGCCTGATCTAAGCCGCCGGCAACCTCGGCTACCTGGCGGGGGTGCTCCTCTCGAGCCGTCTACCCAGATGGATCGGGCTGGGCTCGACGATCGTCGCGGCGCTCCCGATCGGCGGGCTGGGCACCCTGCTCGTCCCGCTGGCGGCGGGTCGCGGCCGCTGGTCATCGGTCTGCTGATCCTGTGGCGGGTGCTCCGCGGCTTCGCCAGCCCGGTCTACAACGTCAACCAGGTCAGCCTGCGCCAGCGGATCACGCCGGACCGGCTGCTGGGCCGCATGAACGC
>DATKRJ010000037.1:0-13133 GCA_035532355.1 Thermomicrobiaceae bacterium
GAGCCCCGCCGTGACCTGCGTCCACTGGTCAGCCGAGGTTACGCTAGCGTTCATCCACGACCTCCGTGCGGGCGAGCAGCCGCTACGTGACCCAGCGGCACGTCGTCTCGGATAGAGACTCCCCGGCGACTATCGCGCGCCACCGGGGGCCCGTCAACCGGGCATGGATCAAGTCTGCCGGGACGTTATCTCGAACGCGGTGTTGGCAAATTACGGTGTCTGTGTGATCGCTTTCACGACCATCACGTAGAATGACGGCTGCTCGGCGGCTTGTCAAGGGGGGTCCGAGCGCCAATCATGGCCGGCAAGTTCGCGGCCGTTTCGGGCCCGGAATCGCGGGTTTCGCGTACTGCTCGGCCGTGAACGACGCATCTGGAGCGCCGTCCGGCCGCCAACGGGTCGCGTTGCGGAGAACCGGCCGCCGCGCCGGCAAGGAGGAGCGATGAACCACGCGGAGCCGGAGTCGCGGGCCATCACGCTGACCGGCAGCCGGTCCGGCGAGCCGCCGACGGTGCGGGGATTCGCCGCGTCCTACCTGCGACTGTGTCGCGGGCAGGCCCGGAGCGTGACGGCCGCGCTCGAGCCGCAGGCCGGCGACTGGCTGCTACGGCCGGACGGCGAGCTCGAGCTGGCGGTCGATCCGCCGCGACCGCTGGCCGCCGACGAGCTGGTGGTGCCACGGCTCGACCGGCTGGTGCAACTGCTGCGGGGAGAGGCGGAGAGCCTCGTGATCGACTGCCACACGGCGGACTACGCCTGCGTGGCGTTCGACGGTGACGGCCGCTCGCTGGCGAACGTGGTGGCACGCACCCCCGAGGAGGCGGCGCTGCGGGCGCTCCTCTTCGTGCAGGCCGAGAAGGCCGCCAACGAGCAGTCTCGCTGAGGCGCTCCGGCCGGTAAGTTACGGGTGTGGCGGGCGTCTCCATCTGGCCAGCCGTCGATTGCGAAGCCGTTTGCCGGTTCACGATCCGCGGCCGTCCCGGCTCGGCGTCCCAGACACTCCGTTCCGCCTGACTGTGGGCGCACGCGTCGCGGATACGGGAGCCGGAGCGCGGTGCTCACGGCGCCAAGCTCGTCCGCATATCCCATATAAGCATCGGGGTCCCGACCACATCCAGGTCGGTCACCTCAGTTGACAGCGTGGTGGGCCTCCCGTAGACTGAATTCGCACTCAGCCACTATGCACCGGCGTACGCCGCTGGCATTGCCAATTGGGCAAGGGCGGCCCCTGAATGGCTCAGACGACGGGATATCAAACCGGCCGATCTTGGGCCTACCTCCCTCAATGACTCGTTCAGGTTGAGCGTGCCCGTGCTCACGTTACTGGAGTCTGTGTCCCAGCCACCCCGAAACGTGCAGCGACACGGAGGAGGCTCACGTCAATGGACGAAAGCAATCGCATGGCTCGCCTCGCCGTCGAGACTGTCTCGCAGCGGCTAACCCGTCGCCAGGTGATTCAACGGGGACTCAACCTCGGACTTTCACTCTCCGCCATCGGCTGGGTGCTGGCAGCCTGCGGCGGCAGCCCCAGCGGGACGAGCACCGCGACGGCAAGCACCCAGAGCGGCGGCGCGGCGGCGACGAGCGCAGCGAGCACATCGAGTGTCACGCTCGCCACGCCCGGGTCGAGCGCCACACTCGCCACACCCGGGGCGAGCGCCAGTCCCTCGGCGGCTGGCTCCTCCACACTGCTCACCGGTGGCACGCCCAAGGACGGCGGGGACTTCACCGTCATTCTGGACACCACGGGGGAAACGTACGATTTCGACCCGCATTCCTATTATAACGTCAACACCGTGCTGTTTCAGGGGCCGTATCAGCAGCTTGTCGTGCTCAAGGGGAGCAGCGACACCGAATACGCGCCGGGGCTGGCGAAGCAGTGGGGCCCTAACGCCGACGGGACCGAGTGGACCTTCACCCTCCAGGACAACATCAAGTTCCACGATGGCACCACGTGCGACGCGCAGGCAGTGGTTTTTTCCTTACAGCGGCTGATGAAACTTCAACTTGCTCCCGCGTTCATTCTCAGCCGATTCGTGTCCAACCCCGATACCGACATCACGGCGGCCGACTCGAAAACGGTCAAGATCAAGCTCAGCGCGCCGAACCCCGCGTTCGAGGCGGCGATATCGTCCACCTACGGTGTCTATATGGTGAGCCCAACTGCGGTGCAAAAGAATAAGACCCAGAGTGATCCCTGGGCGCACAAGTGGTTCACCCAGAACATGGTCGGGACCGGCCCCTACAAGCAGGTCACGGCAACCCAGCAGCAAGTCGTTCTAGAGCGGTTCCCGGACTACTGGGGTGGCTGGCAGGGCGCGCACTTCGACCGGATCATCCTCCGCGTCGTGGAGGACACCGCGACGCGCCAGAATTTGGTCACGGGTGGTGGCACCAGCGCCCTGGTCCACTCCCTGACCCCACAGGCGGTCGTCCAGCTTAGGCAGAACCCCGCGGTTCAGGTCGTCACCTACCCGACCACCCAGGCCAACTTCGATCGAATGAACTCCGGGGATCGCCTCAAAGATGTCAACGTCCGCAAGGGCTTCAGCTACGCCTTCCCCTACGACGAGATGCGGAACGGCGTCTACAAGGGGTTGATCGCGCGGACCGGTGGCCCGCTCCCGCCGACGATCTCCGGCTACGATCCCAACGTGTTCATCTACAGCACGGACTTGAACAAAGCCAAGCAGATGATCAGCACGCAGTACCCGTCAGGGTCGAGCTTCACCTATATGATCGCCAGCGGTAACGAATTGGTGTCCTCGGTGGCGCAGCTCTTCCAGGCCAATTTGGCGCAGATCGGGTACACACTAAATATCCGCCAGGTGGAGGAGTCAGCCTATGACACGTTGTTCTATGGCGACGCGCCTCCATCGCAACGGCCCGACTTCTTCGGCGGCGCCGGCTGGTGGCCGGACTACAACGACGTCTACGACTACCTCTACCCGGTCTTCGCTACGGATGCCGCGGGGAGCAAGGGCGCCAATTCCATGTTCTTCAGCAACAAGCAGCTCGACCAGGTCTTTACACAACTCTCCGGTTGGGTGAAGGACCAGGGTACGTTCACATCGTTGACCGCTCAGGCGCAGAAGATCCTGACGGTCGACGATCCGGCGGGCCTCTACTGGGGCGCGGTCAACTGGTATACGATCCTGGGAGCGAAGGTTCGCGGCTACGTACCGAATCCGCTCTACCTGTATACGTTCCGCTACTACGACCTGTACCAGGTGGTCTAGGCGGCTGCTCCCGAGCACGGGATCCCGCAGGTTGGGCGCGCCCGGCAGAGTCCGCGGTGGAGATCGTCCCAGCCGCTGAGGGCGCAGCCGAGGAATCGGTAGCGAGAGTGTAGGGCCGGGATGCTGGTTCGTCTCATCATACGCCGGCTGTTGGCGTTGACCCTCGTCCTGATCGGCCTCTCGATCGTGACTTTCGTGCTCTCGCACGTCGTGCCGGGGGATCCGGCGCGCTTGATCGCCGGCCCACGTGCCGGCCAGCAGGCAGTCGAGAATACTCGTCACGAGTATGGGCTGGACCGGCCGCTCTACGAGCAGTACCTGTCGTACGTCAAAGGCATCGTGACCCTCGACTTCGGCACGTCGCTGTCAAGCTTGAGGCCGGTTCGCTCCGATCTCGGGCAGTACTTCCCGGCCACGGTTGAGCTGGCGCTGGCGGCGCTCGTCCTGTCGCTCGTCATCGGCTTTCCGCTCGGCATCCTCTCGGCGGTTCGCCCGAACTCGATCGTCGACAATGTGTCCCGCTTGATCTCCATCACCGGCATCGCCACCCCCATCTTCTGGATGGCGCTGCTGGCCCAGTATGTCTTCTTCGTCAGGCTGAAGCTATTGCCCGACGGCGGCCGGTTGCCACCCGGTGCGACGCCACCGTCGGGGATCACCGGCCTCTACACCGTCGACTCGCTCCTGGAAGGGAATTGGTCCCTCTTCGTCACCACGCTCAAGTACCTCATTCTGCCGGCCTGCGTCCTCGCTTACAGCACGCTGCCGCTCATCACGCGGCAGCTTCGCGGCGCGATGCTCGAGGTCCTGAGTCAGGACTACATCCGCACGGCACGGGCGAAAGGGCTGCGAGAGCGCGGCACCATCCTCCGCCACGCGCTGCGCAACGCCATGCTCCCGGTCGTCACCATCCTCGGCTTGCAGGTCGGGCTCCTCTTCTCCGGCGCGGTGCTGATCGAGATCATCTTCTCCTGGCCGGGCATCGGCCGCTACGCGCTGACGGGGGTGACGAACTTCGACTACAACGCCATCATGGCGGTCACGTTAGTGATCGGCTTCTGTTACGTGATTATCAACATGTTCGCCGATATCGCCTACATGCTGCTCGACCCCAGGATCTCCCTCGGATGAGCGCGCGATACACGACAGACAGCACCGCCAGCGACGCGGCCCTGCTGCAAGGCAACCTGCGAACCGCCGACTCGCGTCGCCGTCGATTGGCCAAGGACCTCCGGCTCCTTTTCGTCGGCAAGTGGCTGAACGTCCTGGCGGCGCTGCTGATCTTCCTCTTCCTGGTGCTCTGCGCGTTCGGGCCGATGATCGCTCCTTACAGTCCGCTCGCACCCGATATCTCCAGCGCGCTGCAGGGGCCGTCGGCGGCACACCTGTTCGGTACGGATCAGATCGGGCGGGATACCTTGAGCCGGGTCATGGCGGGAGCCCGGATTTCGCTTGGGGTGGCCGCGATCGTGTTGTCGGTCGCGGTCGTGCTCGGCATCGTCGTTGGCGGGGCGTCAGGCTACTTTGGGGGAACCGTCGATGCCACGCTCATGAGGGTGACCGATCTGTTCCTGGCGTTCCCGGCGCTCATCCTGGCGATGGCGATCGCCGCGACACTCGGCCCGAGTCTGACAAATACGACGATCGCGCTTGCCGTGGTCTACTGGCCATGGTATGCCCGGTTGATTCGTGGACAGGTCCTGGCGGTTAAGCGCTGGGACTACGTTGAGGCAGCGCATGCCGTCGGCGCGTCGAACATCCGCATCATTCGCCGTCACATTCTGCCGAATTCGATCTCACCGGTCATCGTTCAACTGACGATCGACTGCGGCTACGCCATCCTCTCGACGGCAAGCCTGTCGTTCATCGGGCTCGGGGCACAGCCACCGAGTCCCGAGTGGGGCGCGATGATCAACGCGGCGCAAACATACTTCCAGCAGGCGTGGTGGTACATTGCCTTTCCCGGGCTGGCTTTGACGCTGACGGTGATCGGATTCAATCTCGCCGGCGATGGGCTCCGGGATTTTCTCGATCCGCGAACACGAACCAGGTGACGGCGGCGACGTCGATTCGTGGACACCGGGATGAACTTCAGTCCGCAACTGACGAGAGGAGCACGCGACCGTGACGATCAGGCGCGAAGACCTCAACGGGACCTGGGGCATGCAGCGGGAGGCGGAACTGCCGTCGGACCGCCGCGACGAGCGCGCCGCCCAGGCGCTCGAGTTCGGCCTGGAGTCCGCCGAGTCCATCCGCGACCGGAAGATCTCCCTCTTCAACCGCGGCCGGATCACCACCGGCCGGTTCATGGGGCAGCCCTTTCTCGAGGACATGCGCCAGCTCGGCGGGCAGGACGTGGCCTTCGTCGGTGTCCCGCTCGACTGCGGCACGACCTTCCGCTCCGGCACGCGCTTCGGCCCGGAGGCGATGCGTCGCATCTCGAACCTCGGCAGCGGCTACAACCCGAGCCTCGGCGTCGACCTGTCGGAGTCACTCACCATGGTCGACGTCGGCGACGTCACGGTCATCCCGGCCAACATCGAGAAGAGCTTCGACCAGATCGATAGGGCGGTCCGCTACATCCACGAGCGCGCCGTCTTCCCGGTCGTCCTCGGCGGCGACCACTCGATCGGCTACCCCGACATCCGCGGCCTGGCGCCGCTGGTGGACGGCAACGTCGGCATTATCCACTTCGACCGGCACAGCGACCTCAGTGAGCAGTCACTCGACGAGCGCATGCACGGCTCGCCCTTCTTCCACGCCACCAACATCCCCAACGCCCCGGCCACGAACCTGGTGCAGATCGGCATCGGCGGCTGGACGGGCGCGCGCGAGGGGATGCGGGTGGCGCGCGACCGGCGCGCCAGCGTGATCACGCTGGAGGACGTCGACAAGTATGGCATCGATCGCGTGGCCGAGTTCGCGCTCGAGATCGCCTGGAAGAACGCCAAGGCGGTCTACCTCAGCTTCGACATCGACTCGGTCGACCCCGCCTTCGCCCCGGGCACCGGCACGCCGGAGCCGGGTGGCTTCCTGCCGCGCGAGGTCCTACGGCTGATCCGGATGGTGACGCGCGAGGGGCTGGCCGGCATGGAGGTGGTCGAGGTCTCGCCGCCCTACGACGTGGCCGATATCACCGCGCTCCTCGGCGGGCGGGTCATCATGGACGTGCTGGCGTCGCTGGTCCTGGCGGGCAAGCTCGGCCGGATGCCGATCGTCCCCGCGGAGGGTGGCGACGCGGCGAGCTGAGCCGCCCAGCGAACGGCACCGGCGGGGCGCGCGTCGTCGCGCCCCGCGCGTCTCCGGCGGACTCGGGTGGTGTGCCCGGGCGATGATGGGCGGACCAGGGGGAGAGGGAACGGCCGTGAGCGCGACCTTCGATTTCTCCGAGCGGGTCATCATCGTGACGGGCGCCGCCCGCGGCGTCGGCCGCGTCACCGTTGGCCGCTTCGCCGCTGCCGGAGCGTCGGTCCTGGCGGTCGACCGGGATGCGGACGGGCTGGTCGACACCGTCCGCCCGCTCGACCCGTCGCGCGTGGCCTCCCTGGTCGCCGACGTGAGCTCCGAAGCGGAGGCCGACCGCATCGTCGCGGCCGTCCTCGCGCGCTTTGGCCGCCTCGACGTCTGCGTCAACAACGCGGCGGTCGCGCCGCACGCCGCGCTTCTCGAGGAGCGGGCCGGCGTCTGGGATACCGTCTACGCCGTCAACACGCGCGGCACCTTCCTCATGACCCGCGCGGCCGCCCGGGCTATGATCGCCGGCGGTCATGGCGGCCGGATCGTCAATTTCTCGTCGGGGGTCAGCACGAAGGGCACGATCGGCGCGGCGGCCTATGCGTCCAGTCGCGCGGCCACCGAGTCCTTCTCGCGGGTCGCCGCCGTCGAACTCGCCCCGCACGACATCCTAGTAAACGTCGTCAGCCCGGGTCTGATCGACACCCAGCCCAAGCCGCTGCCCCCGGCGATGGCGGCGTCCCTGAGCCGGCGCATCCCGGCTCTCCCGCTGGCGCGCCCCGGCGAGCCCGACGAGGTGGCCGCGGTTGTCCTGTTCCTCGCCTCCGACGTCGCCAGCTACATCACCGGCGCCGTCATCAGCGTCGACGGCGGCAGCGGCCTCGGCTCCCGCCCGACCGGCCCCGTGGTCGACGACGATCCCCGCTACGACTGGGTCACCGGCCGGACGCACGACCGTCCCGGCCCTGCCTGAACCGGCCTCCTACCGTCCGCCAGCGGCACTGCCCAACGGGGAGCGCCGCCGGCTGGAGCCAACCGCGATGAGCGTGACCGAGCGGGCCGCCTCGTGAACGGTAGGGGCGCGATGAATGGTGCCCGGTCACCCTGTGGGCGGGCTCATGTCCCCGGGCAACGGCTATCCCGTGGGACGTACCTCAGTGGATATCCAGGTGAGTCCGGAGCAGTTCGGCGATCGTCGCCTGCTCCCGCCGCCAGATCTGCCACACCGCGGACGACCAGCGTGCAACCGCGTCCGGCCACGCGTCCACCGGGGCGTCGACCACGCTGCTGACCATCAGCGTCGCTCGTGCCGCCACCGGCTGGAACGCCGGCCAGTCTCGAGTTCGGTTGGCGAGCGCCATGTGCACCCGCTGCACCTGCCGGCCGCTAAAGCCATGCTCGTTGACGAGGTAGAGGCCGACCAGCGCGAAGGTGATGGTGATGGGCTTGACCCGCGGGCCGTAGTGCTGCGCGGCGTAGGCATCTACCGCGAGCTGATGCACGAAACCGGGATCGCGCCACGACATCGTCTCGCCCGACAGACGCATACAGAGCGCCCAGCAGGCGGCCGAGGCGTAAGACCGCTCGACCGGCCCCCCGTCGGTGGCCGGCAGCGTCAGCCCGCACCCCGGACAGGTCACGTACTCGGCGGTCATGGATCCCGAGTTTACCAACGCTCCCAACGGCCGTCGCCGGGGTCGATCCGACCGGCGCGGCTGGCCATGGCCCTGGCGGTCGCTTCACCGGCCACGGGCTGGGGGAACCCCGTCCCGTAAGCCGTGACCGGCGGGAACACATCGAGAAGGACGGTCATCAAACCGGCTCCGTCCGCAGCCGCTCACGCAGGAGCGGGGTGCGGGTATCGGAGACAAGCCCGTGGTCGAGTGCGTGGAGGTACGCCTCGATGAGGAGCATCACCGGGAGCGCGTGGAGATCCCAGGGCGCCGTGTTGCCGCTGTCCCACTGGAGGCCGCCGCGCTCAAAGAGCTGCACGCGCTGGTCCTGGTCCGGCGTGGTCGAGAAGCGCATGGTGAACTCCTCGGTGATGGGGAGCCCCAGGGTACGCACGGCGAGCTGATTGCCGGCGCGCTCCATCTCCTCGTAGTAGCTGAGGAAGCCGTTACGCAGGTGCATGCCGGTGGGGAACTCACGCGCCGCGGGGGCTGCCGGCGTGGCCGGGATCAGCGTACCGGCGGTCAGCGGGGCACCCAGCGCGAGGTAGGCAGCGGTGGCAGCGGCACCGGCGATCTTCGCCAGCATGCCGGGGCTCTGGAGAACGGTGAGGTCCGCCGGCGCGTCGTGGGCGCCGTGCTCGATGAGGAGGCGCGTGGTGGTGGCCGCCACGGGTGCGCTGCGCAGGAAGACGCCCAGCCGGTAGCCACTGGTGCCCACCCCGGTGTTCCGCTCACTCATGAGCCCGCCGGCACGGACCGGGATGCCGGTCACCCCGGAGATCGCCTTGACCATGGCCGGGATGACGGTGTCGCGAGCATCGGCGTCCACGTCGGAGCCCCAGTCCGGGTAGATTCCGAAGACGCCCCGCACCCCACCGGCACCCTCGGTGTGCACCTCCAGGAACAGGTCCGCCACCCAACCCGCGCCGGCGAAGTCCACCACCTTCTGCGCCACGGCCTGCAAGCCGCCGGGGAACTGGCCGAGGCCGTCCTGCGGCGTGATCACGCGGACGTCGCAGCCGAGTTGCCGGAAGGCGAGGGCGTACTCACGGCAGAGCGGGCCGACGATGCTGATCTCGGTGGCGTTACCGCCGTCGGTGTTGTGGTGCCCCGCGGCCAGGGCAACCCGGGGCGCGTGATCCATGCCGGGGCTGCTCCCACGGCTCGTGGTGCTCGTGGTGTCGGCCCAGGCGGCCATGTCGGTCACCACGGCGGCGATATAGGTCTCGGGGCTGTTGTTATCGCTGGCGGGTGCCCAGATGGGGATGATCTGCTCGATGGTGATGGCGCCTCGCGCGGCGTACGGGTAGCTCGGGGAGACGAGGCGGTGGGCAAGGTCGCGCCAGCCCTCGATCCACGAGGTGTGCCGGACGTACTGGCCCTTGCCGGGGACGGTGACCAACTCGCCGTCTGGCGTGCTCTTGGTCCGCGTGTTGCCGGGAGACCTGGTGCCGTAGGTGGGGGTGACGCCGGCCTTGCCGTAGCCGGACTCGTGGTGGAAGACCGCGAGGGCGAAGCACGGGTCCACTCCCTCCGCCGCCACCGCGTCGTAGCCGGCGCCGGCCTCCGCGACCGCGGGGCTGCCCGCGTCATCGAGGATGCGGATGAACGTGTCCCGCGAGATCCGGGGGCTGACCCGGATGACGGAGGTGCCGCGCGTGATCGACATGGGTGCTCCTTTTCGGCGGGGACCGTCTCGACGGCGCGCTCCGCGATGAACGAGAGCGCGGCGCGCGACCTTCGCTGCGCGCGGGCGGGGTGGTCAAGCAGAACGCACAAACGATCGCCTCGGGTCCAGCGCTCGAGGCGGCTGACGCTCGCTACGGATATGCGGGAGAACCACCGAGCCGGCGGAGCCGGTTTGATTCCCCCGGCAAGGGGAACCAGACCGGCGGAGATGCTCGCGTCTAGGACTCCAGCTCGCAGCGCAGGATGTTCTGGTTGTCTTCCCCATTCGACCAACACACCCAGTCGTTGCCATACGGGCCATAGAGTTTCCGCTTCGGATCCGACTTGAGGGAGAGGGTGTGATCGGGGTTGTAGACGATCGCGTCGGTCCAGCCACCGGCTATTCCCCAGCACGCGTATGAATTGGCGCCCAGGCCGAGGTATCGGTAACCCGGAGACCAGTCCATCGTCAGATACATGTCGGAGCCCCAGGGCGTCCACGCGACACCGGCACCGGAGTCGGCGTCATGCACCAGGTCGACGCTGTAGTTGTAGGTTCCTAACCAGCCGACGAACGCGCCTGTCGACCGGTTGTAACACTTCATCCTTCCGAAGGATGTACCCGAGGCTACTGTCGCACTACTCTGCGCGACATTCCTTGGCGCATCAACATCGACGCCCAATCCCTCGGCAGGATGGTCTTCCGTGTGGCGGGTGCTCATAGGTCGCTCTCCTTGCGGTGGATGATCGAGCCGGACCGCCTGTGTCCGGGAAGCGGGGCAGCGACAGCAGGACGCCCAGCATCACCGCCCCGTCCGCGATCATGCGAGAAACGCTCCACTTGGGGTGATCTTTGCGTCACTCCCACGCGGTAGCACAATTGCAGTGCTCGGGGTTTCTCAATCTGAAAGCATAGCGGTATTATACCACGAGTGGAATAGGCATTTCAGGGGGGGGTGTTGCTCGCGTGGGCGTCCTCACCACGGGTCCCCGCCATGCGGGACAAAGGCCCCGGGCTGCCAGTGCCGTGGCGCGTCGACGGTGGCGCCTCCGCTCCGCGAGTGGCTCACTGATGCGAGGAACGCGGGTTCCCGGCGAGCCGGGTGGTGGGGTGGACCTGGTGGCGGGTGCGGCAGGTACTTCGCCGCCTAGCCCATGGATACCAGCAAGATAGCCCCTGACCGGGTCGTGAATGAACGTACGCCAGCGGGCAGCAAGCCCAGCGGCTGCGCGAAGGCTCGGCAGGGCGCCGACCTAGCGTGCGCCGGTAATCCTCCGCTGAGCAGGGGCCGGTGAGGATGTCCTCCCCATCCGCTCGACGGCCGCCGGCTTCGTCGATAAGTCACCCCGGCGGGTCAGTGCGATGATTGGGAGCGACCCCATCGCGCCGACGTGCTGCCGGACGCTCGGGCTGGACTCGGCCACGACCGAGGTGAGATGGTCCGCCTGGCGGTCGAGCCGTCGCTCCCGCGCTCCGGTGACGGCGTCCCGCGACGCGGGCGGGGGCTACGGCGCACCGCCCGGCCAGTAGGGGGTCTGATCGCGGGCGCGCAGCAGCTCGTCGATGCGGTCGGCCGAGCCGTCCTCGGCGCCCACGAAGACGATCAGCCGCTCGGGACCGAGCCGCTCCACGCGCAGCCCGGCCGCCCGCAGCGCCTGCCAGAGGTCGTCGAGGCCGGCGGGGTCGTCGGGCTCGAGCAACACGGCGCGACGCAGGCGCACCCGGCGGTACTCGCGCGCCCACTCGGCGACCTGGTAGGCGACGTTCTGCGGCAGCGCCACGCCGCCGTGCTCCTCGAGGAATCCGGCCATCCGCTCGACGGTGAGCCCGGCCGCCAGCCCGAGCGCTACGCTCTCGCGCGTCAGCCGGTAGACGCAGACCCGATCGAGCCGCTCCAGGTCGGTGAAGGCGGACAGGCCCCAGACGCGGCGCGGCGTCGGGCGCAGCAGCAGCACGCTGAAGTCGGGCTGCACGGCCAGCGGGTGCGCACCGAGCGCGGGCTCCTCCGGCGGATCCCTCCCCGCGTCGAGCAGCCAGCGAGCCTCCTCCCGCACGCGCAGCACCGCCCCCCGACGACGGGCGTGCGTCAGCTCGACGAGGCCGAACCAGGCACCGGCCGTGCTCACGGTCGTCTCGGCCGCCCCGCGCACGACGGCGCGGCGCCGGGCCTCGGGAGACTCGTCGGTCGGCTCGTGGCTGGCCGCGGCGGTGAACTGGGTGCCGAGCGAGGACGGCTCGGTCGCCGCGAAGCGCGCCGCCAGCGAGTCGAGCGTCACCCAGGCGGCCGGATCGAGCGCGTCCAGCACGGCAGCCAGGCGCGTGCGGAAGCCGGGCCAGTCGGCGCCCCAGATCTGCAGGATCTCGCGTGCTGCCCCCTCGGGCCACTCGGCCGCCTGCCGCCAGATCGTGACCAGCCGCCGCATTTGCGCCGGGAAGTCCAGCCGCGTCCACTCGCGCAGCGGCTCGGCGGCGACGCCGCCCTGCCCGGGGACCATCAGGCCGAGGCCGGCCGCGAGGTAGCTGAGGAAGCCGACGTAGCCGCGCGGCGGGACGTCGCCACCCCGCAGCCAGAGCCGCGGCGCCAATCGCCGCAGCGCCGGCCCGTCGTCGAAGCGGGGCGGGCGCCAGGTCGCATCTCCGGCCGCGAGCCGCAGCAGGGACAGCAGGTCCCAGGCGATGGCGGCCACCGGCAGCCACTCGGTCTCCTCGACCTCCGCTGGGGGCACCAGCACGAGCGGCGGGGGCGGGGGGGGCGGCACCCGGCGCGGGTGGCGGACGACGTCCGGCACCACGAAGCGGAGCAACCGCTCCCGGGTGTAGCCGCGCCAGAGGAGACCCCGACCACCGAGCGTCCGCACGGCCTGCCGAAACTCGGAGGCCGGCATCGCGAGCGCCTCGCGCGCCTCGGCCGGGTCCACCACGCCGCCCCGCTCGACCAGCCATGTCCAGAGACGTGCCGCCGTCGGATCGAGCGCCCGTACCTGGTCGCGCACCGCGTCGGGGTCGCCCAGGCGCGGCGTGACGTAGGCCACCAGATCGGGGCGCAGCGCCACCGTCGGCACCACCCGGTAGCCGAAGTGCTCGGCGATCTCCGTCAGGTCGAGGTCGTCCAGCCGCTCGACCAGCGCCCCGGCCGCCTCATCGGTGGGCAGCCCGTGCTTGCACTCCAGCCGCGCCCGGCCGGACAGGTACGCCAGCTCGCGCGGGACGAAGAACCGGTCGGGACCGGGCGGTGCGGTCTCCGGATCGTTCTGCTCCTGGAAAACGAAGCCGGCGCGGTAGAGCTCCCGAAGGGTCATGGTGGCGGCATCGACGGAC
>DATKRJ010000038.1:0-2085 GCA_035532355.1 Thermomicrobiaceae bacterium
GACTACATCGCGGGCGTGATGAACCGGATCGGCCTCAACGCCCGCGTCGTGCCCACGGCCGGTTGGCCGATGGTGCTCGCCGAGCGGCTGGACCACCCCGGCGCCCCGACCGTGCTCCTCTACGGGCACTACGACGTCCAGCCACCCGACCCACTGGAGGAGTGGGTGTCGCCGCCCTTCGAGCCGACGGTGCGGAACGGTCGCCTCTACGCCCGCGGTGTCGGCGACAACAAGGGCCAGCACTTCGCCCAGGTCCTGGGGCTGGAGTCGTACCTCGCCTGCCGCGGCGACCTGCCCTGCAACGTCAAGGTGCTGCTCGAGGGCGAGGAGGAGATCGGCAGCCCGCAGATGCCGGCCTTCGTCCGCGAGCACCGCGACGACGTCTTGGCCGACCTGGTCATCACCAGCGACGGCCCGGTCGACGAGAGCGGACGCTCGCGCGTCCTCTTCGGCGTGCGCGGCGTGGCCAGCTTCGAGCTGCGCGCTCGCGGCGCCAGCCGCGACCTCCACTCCGGCAACTGGGGCGGCGTGGCGCCCAACCCGATCTGGACCCTCGTGCAGCTGCTGGCGACGATGAAGAACGCGCGCGGCGAGGTCACGATCGAGGGCTTCTACGACAACGTGCTGCCCCTGACCGGGCTCGAACAGGCGGCACTGGAGAAGCTGCCGGTCGACGTCGAGGCGGTCAAGCGCTCGCTCGACCTGGCGGAGCTGGACGAGCCGGTCGAGCGCGGCTTCTTCGAGCGCCTCTCGGCCTGGCCCACCTTCACCATCAACGGCCTCCACGGCGGCTACGGCGGCCCCGGCTCCAAGACGGTCCTGCCCCACGAGGCTGTCGCCAAGTGCGACATCCGGCTGGTCGAGGCGCAGACCGGCGAGGAGATCTTCCAGAAGGTCGAGGCGCACGTGCGCCGGCACGCGCCGGGCGTCGCGGTGATCCGCCAGGGCTCGATGGACCCGTCGAAGACGCCGCTCGACTCACCCTATGCCGCGCCGATCCGCCGGGCGGTGGCGGCGGTGCAGGGGGAGGAGCCGCTGGTCGTGCCGGCCCTCGGCGGCAGCCTGCCGGACTACGTCTTCACCAAGCTGCTGGGCATCCCGGCCTTCGGCGTGCCCTACGCCAACGCCGACGAGTCGAACCACGCCCCCAACGAGAACCTGGAACTCGACCGCTTCATCAACGGCATCAAGACCGGCGCCGCCATGATCAGCGAGCTCGGCGCCATGGGCGGTCGCTGACCCGACGCAGGCGGGCGGACCCCGACGAGGAGTCCGCCCGCGCACGTCCCGCGCGGCCGGCGCGCTCAGTGGTGCGCGCCGGGTGCCACCGTAGCCGTGAACACCGCCGCCGTAGTCGCCGCGACCGCCGCAACCACCGCCGCGATCGCCTTCCCGACCGCCTCGCCGAACTGTTCGCCCGCGACCAGGTCCGCGATGCGCTGCCCGGCGCGCTCGCGCTCGTCGCGGGAGAACAGGCTGTCGTTGAGCCGGCAGGTGTGCACCAGGCTGAGCAGCAGCAGCGTGCGCGCGTCCGGCTCGGCGCCGTTGAGGACCACGTCGCGGATGCCGGCACGGAGCGCCAGCTCGGGGTCGGGGTCGCTGGTCGGGAAGCGCTGGGAATGGAAGACCCAGAGGAACGTCTGGTCCTCCTCGCGCAGGATGCCGCGCGCCACCAGCCGGCGGGCGAGTTGCTCCTGCAGGCCCTTCCGCGCGCCGAGCTCCCGCACCCAGTGAGTGGCGTCGCGCGGCTTCTGCGAGGCGACCATCGTCGCCAGCGCATCGTCCAGCGGCTCGTCTCCCGTCGGGGATGGATCCCCGACGATCAGCTGCTGGTCGGCACGGTCGACGCGCCCCTGGAGTGCCAGGTCCATCAGCAGCGCCCCGCCGAGCCCGTATGGGAGCGCGGTGACGTCCTGCCAGGACACGGTACCCTTGTCGTCGTCCAGCGCGAGCAGCAGCAGATCTTCTGCCAGGGTTTGCATGCGTGAACCTCCGGAACTGACGGGCAGGATCGCCCGTGCAGGGCGCGACCAGGACAGGTAGGGGTCCGCCTCCCTGCCATGGTAGTCCTGACGGCGTGGCAAG
>DATKRJ010000039.1:0-13718 GCA_035532355.1 Thermomicrobiaceae bacterium
CGCGGTCCGCCGCTGCCACGAGGCCGGCATCCGCGTGATCATGCTGACCGGGGACCATCCGGAGACGGCGCGGGCCATCGGCCAGCAGGCGGGTTTGCTCAACGGCCGGGGCGAGATCCTGGTCGGCACGGAGATCGCTCAGCTCAAGGACGGCGAGCTCGACGAGCGGCTCGAGCGCGCCACCGTGATCGCCCGCGCCACCCCGCTCGACAAGGTCCGCATCGTCGAGAGCCTGCAGCGCCACGGCCATACGGTCGCCATGACCGGCGACGGCGTCAACGACGCCCCGGCCCTGCGCCTGGCAGACGTTGGGGTGGCGATGGGCCGGGGAACCGAGGTGGCGCGCCAGGCGGCCGACATCGTGCTGGCCTCGGACGACTTCAGCACGCTGGTCGAGGCGCTGGTGGAGGGCCGCAGCTTCTGGCGCAACATTCGCCGAGCGCTCGGCCTGCTCCTCGGCGGCAACCTCGGCGAGCTGGGCCTGCTGATCGGTGGGAGCGTCGTCGGGTTCGGCTCACCAATGACCACCCGCCAGATCCTCGCCGTCAACCTGATCACCGACGTCCTGCCGGGCCTCGCCGTGGCGCTGCAGCGCCCCGAGCACCGCAACCTGGCCGGACTCGCCCGGGAGGGGACGACCGCGCTCGACACCACCCTGCGGCAGGACGTGCTGCGCCGCGCGATCTCGTCGGCCGGGCCGTCGCTGGCCGCCTACTTCGCGGCGCTGGCGCTCGGGCTTCCCGAGGCGAGCACCGTGGCCGGCGCCAGCATCGTCGTCACCCAGCTGATCCAGACGCTCGATGCCGGCTGGGTCGAGGGGAGCCTGAGCCTGCCGGTCCTGGCAGCCGTCGGGGCCTCGGCCGGCGTGCTCGGCGCGGCCATCGCCGTGCCGGCGCTCCGCTCCCTGCTGACACTGGCCGTCCCAACGCCGGTCGGCTGGGGCCTCATCGGCGGCGCCGCGGCTCTCGGCCTCGTCCTGAGCCGGCTCACCGCGCTCCAGGGGTTGAACCTGCCGGCCCTGCGGCCGCCCGCGCTGCGCCTGCCCCAGCGCGCCGAGGGGTGGCTCGCCCGGCTCCAGACTCCCCAGGCTCCCGCGCCGGCGTCCTGATCGATCCCGATGCGGTGGCCGTCCGGCGTCGGCGTGCCGCGCGGCCCGGACCGGTCTGCGCGGTGCTCTGGCCCGGGCGACAGCCTGGTCCCGCGGGCTCACAGCTGCGGGGCGGGTTTGACACCCGCCCCGCGGAATTCCGATAGGTGTACCAATCTAGCCTGTATGGACGGCCCCGTGTCCGCCCGGTCTCGATCGATCGCAGCGGCCGTGCCGGCCCCGACGATGCGGGTCGGCACGCGTCCGTCCCTTCCCGAATGCCGACGTCGCACTCGATCGTTGCGCCCTCGCGGTGCGTGACGGACACGCCCTTCGAGAAGCGCGCTAATCCGCCCCGGCAATGACCGGCACCAGCTTCAGGACCGCCGGCTTGGCCGAGCGCAGCAGGCGCAACCCGTTGGTGACGACGATGATCGTGCTGCCCTCGTGGCCCACCACGCCGAGCGGCAGCGGCACCTTCCCGAGCAGGGTGAAGATGATCAGCGTCACGATCACGGCCAGCGCGAAAGTCAGGTTCTGGCGGATGATGCGCCGCGCGCGCCGGCTGAGATCGATCGCGTAGGGCAGCTTGGTCAGGTCATCCGCCATCAGCACGACGTCGGCCGTCTCGAGCGCCACATCGGTCCCGGCCGCGCCCATCGCGATCCCTACCGTGGCGGTCGCCAGCGCCGGCGCGTCGTTGACGCCGTCGCCCACCATGGCCACCGACAGCCCGGCGGCCTGCAGCTCCTGGATGACCGTCAGCTTCTCCTCCGGCAGCAGCCCGGCGCGCCACTCGTCGACGCCAACCTGGCGCGCGATCGCCCGCGCCGCCCGCTCGTTGTCGCCGGTTAGCAGGATCGTCTTGGTCACCCCGAGCCGCTTTAGCTCCGCGATCACCCCCGGCGCCACCGGCCGGATGACGTCGGCCACCCCAATCACGCCTAGTGGACGGTCGCCGACGACGTACATCGTCGTCTTGCCGGACTCGCGCAGGCCGTCGGCCGTCTGGCGCAGCTCGTCCGGCAGCGCCACCCCCTCGCTCGCGAACAGCGCCTCGTTGCCGATGCGCAGCGTCTGACCGCGAACCTGTGCCCGGACGCCGCGGCCCGGCACCGACTGCAGGTCCGAGACCTCCCGGTCGGCCAGCGGCTCGATCCCCAGCGCCTCCGCGTAGTTGACGACCGCGATGCCGAGCGGATGCTCCGATAGGCGCTCGACCACGGCGGCCATCCCCAGCATCTCGCGCTCGTCGACACCCGCCCAGGTGATGACGTCGGTGACCCTCGGCCGGCCCATTGTGAGCGTGCCGGTCTTGTCGAAGGCGATGGCCTGGATGGTGCCGGTGTTCTCGAGATGGACCGCACCCTTGAAGAGCATGCCCTGACGCGCGCCGTTGGCCAGCGCCGAGAGGATCGAGGCCGGCGTCGAGATGACCAGCGCGCAGGGCGACGCCACCACCAGCAGCGTCATCGCCCGGTTGAACATGGCATCGAACGGCTGTCGGAACAGCAAGACCGGCACCGCCACCGCGAGCGCCGAGGCAGCGATCACGGCGATCGCGTACCTCCCCTCGAAGGCGTCGGTAAAGCGCTGCATCTGTGACTTCTGGCCGCGGGCGTCCTCGACGATACGGATGATCTTGGCCAGCGTGCTCTCCTGGGCGACCCGCTCCACCCGGATCCGCAGCAGCCCGTGGCCGTTGATCGTCCCGGCAAAGACCTGATCGCCACTCCGCTTGCCCACCGGGATCGACTCGCCGGTGATAGGCGCCTGGTCCACGGCCGACTCGCCGGAGATCACCCGGCCGTCGACCGGGATGCGCTCGCTGGGTTTGACGATGACGGTGTCGCCGACCAGGACGTCGTCGACCGGCACACGCGTCTCGCCGCCGTCCCGCAGGACCAGCGCGTCCTCGGGGCTCAGCTCCATCAGCGCCCGGATGGCGCGGTGCGTCCGGCCCAGCGCGTAGTGCTCGAGCGTGTTCCCCAGCGAGAAGAGGAAGAGCAGGATCCCGCCCTCCACCCAGCCACCGATCGACGCGGCGCCGAGCGCTGCCACGACCATCAGCAGGTCGACGTCCACGTTGCGCTGCAGCAGCGACTGGACGGCCTGGCGGGCAGCGTAGAAGCCACCGGCGATATACGTGATGACGTAGAAGCCGAGCTGGACGTCAGGCGGGATCACGCCGAGCGTGCCGAGCACCCAGCCGCCGACCAGGAAGACCAGAGTCGTGACGGTGGCCACGATGAGCCGGTTCTGCTCCCACCAGGTCTCCTCGTCCTCGGCGGCCTGCGGTTGTCGCTGAGTGGACCGCTCCGCATGGACGTGGACGCCGCTCGCGTCGATCTCTCGGACGACGTCGCCGAGTCGCTCCCGCGCTCCTGAGTACTCCACGCTCAGCGTTCCGCTCGGCGGGTTCGCGCTCGCCCAGACGACGTCGGTGTGCCCTGCGACTCGCCGCTCGATCGCGCGGCCGCAGGTACGGCAGGTCAGGCCGTCGAGCGCGAGCACGCAGTGGTGGAAGCGCACCGCGAAGTGCACGCCCTGACGGCCCGCGATCCCCTCGATCGTCTCCAGCGAGATGCGCTCGGGGTCGTAGCGCAGCTGGAGCGCCCTGCCGTCGGCCTCGAGCCGCACCGCGTCGATCCCCTTGTGCCGCCGCAGGTCACCGACCAGGCGGTCGACGCGACTCTGGTCGGGCACGCTCTCGATCTCCAGCGGAATCGTCTGGTCGCGCATGGTTTCTTGCCTACCGTCCCCGTTACTCAGCCTTGATCGGTCTGCGTTGAGAATGAGTCCTATTATCAGTAAGCCTATCGAAAGCCGCGCCGAGCCGTCAACCGCAGCCGGTCACCACGCCTGGAGCACGATTTGCTGCCCTCCGGCGGCATCCGTCTCCCGGCGGTACTCGAAACCGGCAGCGGCAGCGGCCGCCCCCAGCACATCGTACACCCGATTCATCTCCTCCCGGCTTACCCCGGCGGCTTCCAGCAGATCCTCCGTCGACAGTAGTACCTCGAACCGGTCGTCGAGATCCCGCATGACCCGCTCGCCTGGGAGGTCGGAGAGCACCGCTTCGGCCTCCTCCGGGTTCATCGCGCGTCCGCGAACGTCCGCGCCCAGAGCCTCGGCGTTCAAGAGGAAGCCGAGCATGGCCGCCTCGACCCCGCCTCCGGCCGGCGCGCCCCAGCGCTCCGACAGCCGCGCGGACGCGAAGTCGATGAACCGGTCCACCGAGCCGTCACGCTCCCGCGCGTAGCTCAGGGCGACGCCGACCAGCGTCAGCGCGGCGAAGCGCGCCCAGGTCAGCAGCTCCGCGGCCGTGTACTCACGTGGCTCGAACATGGCTCCCCTTCTCGCCGGCGCGTCCTCCGTGTCGGTCTGTCACGATGATAGCGCCGGGCTGACGCGGTGGACCGGCTATGTGGACAACCCGGAGGCGTTTGTGGAAAAGCCGCCGGGGTTGTGGATAGGTCTGTGTACATACACCCCGGCCGGGCAGCGTGGCGCAGGTCTGCGGTGGAACACCGGGGGACGGCTCAGCCGTTGACGTGGAAGTCACAGGACCACATCCACCACTGCCGTGGAGGTGTGGATACGTTGTCCACGGGCCGGCAGAGGTCGAAATCCGCGTCCCGGCGGACCTCCTGGGCGTTGTCCACACCGTCAACACGCCTACTGACACGACGGATCTCTCTACTCTTAAGAGATAACTACTCACGCGCCGGCTGGAAGTCAGGCCGCCCGATCTCCACCTGCCGCGCCGGGGGCCGGCAACCCGAACCGGCGGGCCGGCCCCGCCGAGGCGCGCATACCCCGAGCCTATGCGACCGTCCGTCCCAAAGTCGTCGTCCTGGGGATACCGGTGTTACAGAATCGTTGCAGTTGGCGGTTCGTCCGCGCGGCGGACGGGATTCAGTAGCAGATCGTGCGCGTGCGGTGGTAGGGCAGCACGCCGGCGTCGAGCCGCTGGCCGGCATCCCAGAGGAGCCAGTCCAGCTGGTAGGCGTCGAAGGTCCGCCCGCGCTCCGCGAGCGCCCGGCGAAGCTCCTCGACGGCCCAGATGGTCGCCGCCCGGATCTCCACCTCGTCCGGGCTGCCGGCCGGGATCTCTACCCGCCCGGCCAGCCGCTCGACGAGCTGCGGTGCGTAGTCGAGCACGCCCAGGTGGTGCAGCACCTGCGGCACCTTGTAGTCCGCGAAGGCGGTCAGCTCCGCCAGATCGTCGAAGGTGCCCGGCCCAATGCCACCGAAGGCGCCGTGCAGGTCACTCACCAGGATCTGCGCCCGCTTGTAGAAGCGAACTTCGGCGCCTCGGTACACCGTGACGTCACGGAACGAGGGGAAGTCGGCGCTCACGATCTCGACTAGCCGGGTGCCGCGTCGTCCGGCCGCGGCGATGGCGTCGGAGAACCGGCCGTCCCAGCGGTCGCGCAGCCCGTGTCCGACCTCGCGCAGGATCTGGACACGCTCGGCCAGCAGCGGGATCTCGTGCTCACCGGCCAGGATCTCTCCGAGCTGGTCGCGGCCGATCGCCGCCAGGTAGCGGGCGTCGTCGAGGGGTACCCCGCGCGTGAGCGCCCGTGTCAGCGCCGCGGCCAGCGCCCAGTACCCGTCCAGCAGCACGTCGTCGTGGCGGACGCGCCAGCGCGGCTCGCCCCAGAAGCTGAAGTTGAGCGCGTCGAGCACGAGCAGGTAGTTCGCCATCCGCTCGTTCCCATCGCTCCAGTGGAGGTCCCGGTTCCAGGCGGGCGGCGTGGCGTCGCGCCCGGCCAGGTCGTCGGCCAGTGCCGCGATGCCGGTCGGCTCGATGCGCACCCACGTTGCCTGGTCGACGACGTGTCGCGTGGTCGCGAGCACGCCGAGCGGGTCCGATCGCGGCGCCATCATCTCCTGCATGGCTCTGCGTGCCTCCGTTTCGCTGGCCCGCATGGGTCGCGCCGGTGCCGGTGCCGGGCGGGACGACATGTGGGTCGTCGCGATCCGGGTCGATGCCCGTGCCGGCTCCCGGGGGCCTGCCCGTCCGGCTGGGAATAGTGGATCGCTCGGGTCCGCCTGTCCAGCGACCAGTTCTCGCGCGCTGCGTCCGGCCGTCTGGGTTCGCGGCGGCTCGGTTCCGGGGCCGAGGCCGGTGTTTTGGGAGTATTGGACTAGAGGACACTGCTTGAGCCGGCTTCCACTCCCTTCCTATACTTGCTCATGCGCAGACCGCGCGGCAGCGGCGTTCGACAGGTGGTGGGCGGGGCGAGTGCCAGACGCAAAGCCACGTCGGCCCCACAGAATTGAGGATGACATGCCGGCGCTTCCGCTCTCCGAGGCAATTCAGCACGCGCACGACGCTATCGGCGGCGGGAACTACCGCGGCGCCGTCGACACGTGCCGTCGTGTGCTCGACCAGTATCCGGACTTCGGGGCCGCCTACCAGCTGCTGGGGGAGGCCTACCTCGAGCAGCGCGACGTCGCCGAGGCCGAGCGGGCCTTCCAGGAGGCGCTGCGGCGCGACCCGCAGAACCTCGCGGCCTACCTCGGGCTGGGAGTCATCGCGGAGGAGCACGCGGACCACCAGCGTTCGCTGGCCTACTTCCAGGCGGCGTGGGAGATTCACCCGCAGCGGAGCGACCTGCGCGACAACGTGGTGCGACTCTCGCAGCAGATCTACGGGGTCGATGGTCGACTACAGCTGACGCGGGCGGCGCTGGCCTCGCTGCACTACCTGTCGGGCCGCTGGGGCCGGGCGGTGGCGGAGTGCGCCGCCGTGCTGGCCGAGCATCCGACGCGCGTCGACGTCCGGCTTCGCCTGGCCGAGGCGCTCTGGCGGCGGGGCGAGGACGTGCGGGCCGTCGCGGTCTGTCGGCAAGTGCTCGAGCAGGCACCCCAGGCGATCGGCGCGCTGCTGATCGTGGCGGCCGTCGAGCGCGGCCACGGGAACGAGGCCGAGGCGACCAAGCTGCGTGACCGCGCCCGCGCCGTCGACCCGCTGGGCGCCCGGGCTGCGGAGGTCATCGCGACGGTCGCCCCGGACGGCGCGAGCTTCTTCGTCCCGACCGAGGCTCCCGTACTCGAGGATCGCGTGGCGGCTCCGCCGGAGCCCGAGGTGCGCCGGATCGCCCCCGCGCCCGACTTCAGCGCACCGCTGCCCGAGGAAAAGGTGGTGCTTGAGGTTCCGGCTCCGGCGGCCGAGGCAACGCCGAGCCTGTTGCTGGCCACGGATGCCGAGCTCGCCGCGGCGCGACCATCGTCCGGGCCGGCGGGCGAGTACACCGACGTACTGCGCTCGCTGGAGGGTACCGGCCTGGAGCCGTTCCAGGCCCCAGACTTCGCGTCCGGTCCCGCGGCCGTCGAGGCGAACGGGACCAGTGCGCCGGCTTCGGCCGCGGCCGAGGATGAGTCGGCGCTGCTGCAGCTGCCGAGCGACGACGATCTGGAGGCGGCGCGGCCGGGCGAGGGTGAGATCCACGGCTACACCGGGCTGCTGCGCTCGCTCGAGGACACCGGCCTGACGCCGTTCGCGGTCGAGGGAGAGGACGCGCCCGCGGCTGCCGGCGCCCTGAGCCTGGGTGCGGAGCCCGAATCCGTCGCGGAGCCGCTGGTCGCCGCCGCGCAGGCCGCGACGACGGACGCGGTGGCGTCCGCTCCGGATGTCGTCGCGGAGATGCCATCCGAGCCGGCGCAGGGGGTGGTGGAGCCGGTCGCGGCCGAGCCGGGGGTCGGGGTCGACTGGGATGCGATCGACGACGAGATCCGCCGGGCCATTCCGGGCGAGATGCCTCACGGCTACACCGAGCAGTTGCGCTCGCTCGACGAGAGCGGCGTCGAGCCGTTCTCGTTCGATGGCGAGGAGATCCCCTTCTTCCAGCGCACGCGATCGCCTCGAACCGCCGCGGCCGAGGAGGCGGTTGCCGAGCAGCCCGCGGCCGAGGTTGAGTCGGAGCAGCCGGTCATGGCTGCCTTCGAGGGGGAGGACGAGGTTCTGGATCTCGATTCGCTCGAGCGGCTTGACGAGGAGCCGCTGGAGCACGTGGTCGTGGCCGCCGCGCTGAGCGAGGCTGAGGTCGTCGGGCTCGAGCCGGCTGACGCGGAGGTACCCGTGAGCGCCGAGGTCGCGGCGCCGGCCGCGGACGTCGAGATCGTACCGTCCGTCGTCGCGGCGGCCGAGTCGACGCCGGTCGCGGAGGACGTGGTGGTCGAGCTGCCGCGGGTGGCGGCCGAGCAGCCCGCGCCGGTGGAGACGCTGGTGGACGAGGTCGCGGCCCCACTCGCCGCGGAGTATGCCGATCAGGCGGAGGTCGCGTCGGTCCAGATGGCGCTCGACCGCCTGGGGGTGAGCGCCGAGCTGTTCGATCGGGTGCGGGCGGCCAAGGTTGAGCTGGTCGACACGGGCCGCATCAGTGGCGGCCGTGCCATGCCGGGGACGGAGCCCGAGCCGGAAGTGGCGCCCGCTCCGGTGGTGGCGGTGGAGGAGCTCGAGGCGACCGCGTTGCCTGCTCCGGGCGACCCCGACGCACGGCTTGCATACGCCGAGACACTGGTGACCTCCGGGCAGATGGAGGCGGCGCTCGACGAGTATCGCTGGATCTACCATAACAAGCCGGAGTACGGTGACCGCCTGCTCGCCGGGCTGACGAGGATTGCCCAGTCGGGCACTGGTGCGGCCATGGCTCACCGGCTGCTGGGGGCGATCTACCGGCGACGCGGTGACGTGCAGCTGGCGACCCGGCACTACGCGCTGTCGTTGGGACACGAACGCCAGCTGGCGGGGAGACGGTGATGAACATGGAGGGGGTGCTGATCGAGCTCCTCGACTACCGGGACGTGCTGGGAGCCGTGGCGACGACCACCGACGGGCTCGTCATCGCGGCGGTAGGGATCGGCGACGAAGATGCTGAGGTCGTCGCGGCTGCCGGGTCGACCCTGGGGAAGGTGCTGGCGCGGACCCAGGAGCAGGAAGGCGATGTGGCCGTGCGCTCCGGGGAGATCCACGTCGTGATCGACCGCGATCTGATGCTGGTGACCTTGACCGAGCCGGGGGCGGCGGCCGACCGGCTGCGGCCGATGATGCGCGGTGCACTGGAGCGCGTGGGTACCGCGCTGCATCCGGACGAGCGGCCGGCCTGACTCGAACGCTGTGATACGCTAGGCGCCGCCGGCACTTGCCGGCGGCGTTTTCTATGCCGATGGGTGCGGGAGTCCAGGAGGGAGTCACGGGTGGAGCGAACGCTGATCATCGTCAAGCCAGATGGTGTCCAGCGCGGTCTGGCCGGCGAGATCATCTCGCGTTTCGAGCGGCGTGGGCTCAAGATCGTGGGCCTGAAGCTGCTGCAGGTGAGCCGGGAGTTGGCGGAGCGTCACTATGGGGTCCATCGCGGCAAGTCGTTCTACCCGGGGCTGGTGGACTACATTACCGCCTCGCCGGTGGTGGTCGGGGTGCTCGAGGGACCTGGCGCGGTGGCGGTCGTGCGGAGCACGGTGGGCGCCACCGACCCCGCGAAGGCCGACGCCGGCACCATCCGGGGCGACCTGGGCATCTCGATCGGGCGAAACCTCATCCACGCTTCCGACGGGGCCGAGACGGCCGAGCACGAGATCGGGCTCTTCTTCCAGCCGGCCGAGCTCGTGAGCTACCAGCGGGCACTCGACCGCTGGATCCTCGAGGAGTAGCCTCCGCGGCGCAGATGTTTCACGTGAAACGTCCCCGCCGATGTTTCACGTGAAACCTGGCCCCACCGCCGCCGACCACCCCAACCGACGCTGGCCCTGACGATCGCCATCGACATCCACGCCACGCCCCTACCGCAGGTACCAACGTCGACCGCGGCGCCGGCGGCCGACGCTCCAGCCTTGCTCGCGCCCCCTGCGCTCCAACCCCTTCAGTGGGCTTCGTCGCGTCAGCCTGGGGTTTCAGCCCCGGGCGCGGTTCAGCGCGGCGGCTCGCCCCTCTCCCACGAGGGGAGAGGGGCAGGGGTGAGGGCGGCCCATCGATTCCTCGGCGCGCCGCTCTAGCTGTCCGTGACGTTGATCAGCAGCGGCTGCGTGTTGAAAAAGGAGAGGAGCTCCGACACCAGGTTGCGCAGGAGGCCGTCGCTCATCGTCGTCCGCACCGGACGTAGGCCCTCGAACGGGACCGCGCTGAACTTCTCCTTCTGCGCGCTCGACCGCGCGTCGGTTCGCCAGCCGATGATGTTGAGCTGGGCGAAGACCGCCTCACCGTCGGTCAAGATGTCCAGGCCGTAGCGCGGGTCGAGGTGGATGCCAAAGCAGCCTGCGTCCTCGACCGTGTCGAACACGATCGGGTACCCTTCAGGTGTGCGCGTCTCATACTCGCGCACCACCGCCCGGAACATGGGCAGCATCCGGTCTCGCAACGCCCGCAGCTCGTCCAGCCCACCTGTTGCGTCGGCACCCGCACTCATCGCTCGCTCTCCGTCCAACTCACCGGCTCCTCATTCCCGCGCCGGCCCCGCCTCACCGACACCCCCGATAGCCAGCACGGTCGCTGGTTCGGCCCGCTCGCTCGCCGGATCCCGTCGCGACAGCCCGACCATCCGGAAGCCGAGTCCCACCGCTGGCCCGATCAGCAGCGCCGCCAGGACCGTCCCCGGCCCGAAGCGCCCGCCGAGCAGGATGCCGACCAGCACGACGGCCGTCTCGATACCCCAGCGCGCCACCCCGATTGAGAATCCGGTGACCCGCACCATCACCAGGTTGAAGCTGTCGCGCGGGCCGGCCCCAAAGCCGGCCTTGATGTAGAGACCTGTCGCCAACCCCAGGATCGCGAGCGACGCGACCTGCATCCCGACACGGGCCGGATACGCGTGCCCCAGCGGCACCCAGCCATGCTGGAGGATCTGGTCCATGAACAGGCCGACCAGGACCATGTTGAGGATCGTCCCGATGCCCGGCCTGATCCCCCCAATCCAGCTCACACCGATCATGACCAGCCCCACCAGTTGACTGGCCTGCCCGATCGTGAGCGGGGAGTGCCGGGAGATGCCGTCCTGAAACACCGTCCAGGAGGTGGCGCCGAGGTTGCTCTGTAGGCTGAGGACGAGCCCGACGGCGAAGAGGCCCAGGCCGAAGATCAGCACCGTGAACTGGCTCAGCCAGCGCAACCATTCCCGAGCCGACCAGCAGCGGACGTCGCGGAGGGCCGGAGCCTGCCAGGTGACGTATCCTCCGGTTCTGCTCCGTCGCCCATCCCCCACGCCCGATTTACCCCTCACGCCGGCGATCCGCGCCACACCGTCGCGCCCATCGCCCGCCGGTCGACGCCGACTATACCACGCGTCCGCCGGCGTCCCGCGCGGACCGTGGCCGGGTAATTCCTGTCTGTGAGCAGCCCTGATGCGGCGCGCCGTGCTACCATCGCGGCCCAACGCTCCGGCGTTTCCGCGCGTCCGGGGCGGACCGAGCTAGCCTGTTTGCCGGTCGATCTCGACGGAGAGTCTTGAGCCTGACGGCGGTCGCGCTGGAGTCGCCGCCGGCAGGCCCGCTCCCACATCCCCGATCGCGCGCCGCCGGGTAGTTCGCCTTTCGACGCGGTGGCGAGGCGTGCGGCTCAGCCGGCTCGACGGCGCGGCGCGCTCAGGCTCTCCGCCTCCAGGCCACGCTCTCCCGACGTCGAGCGGTTCAGGTAGTGGAGTGAGAGGGCACCGAGGGTGATCTGGTCGCCATCGCGCAGCACCGCCGAGCGAATGGGGGTCCCGTTGATGCGAGTACCGTTGCGGCTCTCCCGATCGACCAGCTCGTGCCGGCCGTCCGGACGCAGCGTGATCTCCGCGTGGTAGGCCGAGACGGTGGGATGATCGAGCACCAGGTCGTTGTTTGGGTAGCGGCCGATCCGCACCCGCTCCTCCGTCAGCGGGAACGGCTTGCCGCCCACCATCAGCCGCGGCGTGGTCACCTCGCGGCCGCCACCGCCACCTACCGTGTCGGCCAGCCGCTCCCAGAACTCCCCCAGCCGCTCGACCAGGTCCGGGGCGTACAGCGCTGCCGGTGCCGCCAGGACGAAGAGGACGGCTGCGCCCGAGACCGTCGGCAGCCAGTCCTCCTCGGATCGGGTCGCCTCACGGGCCAGCCAGACCAGTTCGCCCAGCCAGACGAGGATCCCGAGCACCACGACGACGTTCAGCAACGTGTGCCCGCCCATCTCCAAACCTCCTTCACCCCGCCCCCGCAGTATACGCCAGCCCCACCGTTGTGTGACCTTCCGTCACCGCCGGCTCATCTGCGTTCCGGACCATTCCCACGGCACACCGGGTGCCTGTACGCACCGACGACGCCGGGGTTGCCGGCCAACCGAGAGGAGCGTTGACCCATGGACGAGCGCCGACGCGCCGAGATCCTCGCCGAGATCCTCGAGGAGCGCCTGCCCGGCGTCGAGCGCGTCATCCAGGAGTGGAGCATCCCACACGCCGAGGCGGTGAGCTACGCCCAGCTGAAAGACCTCATCTGGCAGGCCGCCGCTCCCGTCGGCCTGAGCATGCTCGGCTTCAGCGCCGCCGACCGCGCGCGTCGCGAGGGCGACATCGACGCCGATCTGCTCGCGGCTCGGGCGCTCTTCGCTCGGATCGGCCAGGATACGAGCGACCTGCTCGAGCGCTTCCTGGCCGCCGCCGCGGACCTCGAGCCGTGAGCGAGGCGCCTCAGCGCCGGCGCGCGCCGGCGCCGTCCCTCGCCAGTGCCACCTGCTCCTCGATGGCCAGCACGGTGCCGTCCGCGTCCGCGACCGTGCCTTCGAGCCGGCGCAGCGCCCGCGCGAACTCGTCGGCCACCTGGCGCCCCCGCTCCTCGTAGGCGCTCCGCTCCGCGTTCTGCCAGGCATCGGCCAGCGCCACGATCAACGCCCGCGCGTGCGGAGCCGGCAGCTCGTTGACGATCATGGCCAGCGTGGCCCGGGCGGCATCGTCGGGGCGGCCGTGCCGGCTGTAGAGCACGCTCAGCCCGAAGATCGCCGGCACGCCGAGCTCGGCCGGCACCCGGTAGAGCAGCACCTGGAGCAGCTCCTGTTGGGTCGACTGCACGATGTCCCAGTAGAGCGGCGAGAAGCGCAGGAACGCGCGGCGGTAGTCCTCCTCGTCGCCGGCCGCCGGGAAGAGCCGGTTCCACTCCTCCTCGCGCCGCGCCCGTAGCTCGGCGGTCGTCGGCGCCGACGACCCGTTCCCGTTCTGATGCACGTGGGAGCGCCGAAAGATCGGCACGCTGTCTGTCTCCGTCGGCTCGTCGTGCGCTCGGGACACCGCGCCACGCCGCGGCGACGGCATCCCCCCTTCCCCAGCCAGGGCTCACCGAAGGATAGCAGAGCCGGTCCCGATCGAACCGTTCAGACACGCTCCTTCACCAGCACACCCGCCGCCGTGGCTGGCCTCACCGCCCGCCCGGCCCAGACCATCACCCCGAACAGCGGGACCATCAGCACCAGCCCGACCAGCAGCGGCCCGGTCGGGCGCATCGCGTACAGCCAACCGGCGACGAACGGCGCCAGCGCGACCGCCGTCCCCGCGACGATCTCGGCCAGCGCGTAGACGCGCGCTCGAAAGCGGTCCGGCGTTACCTCGCCGAGCGCGCTGTAGAAGCCCGACCAGCCCGCCCCGTAGCCGCCGCGCAGCAGGTAGGCCAGCGCGTACAGCGG
>DATKRJ010000040.1:0-2797 GCA_035532355.1 Thermomicrobiaceae bacterium
CCCGCTGCGGCTCGAGCTGCGGCCGGGTGAGCCGGCGCGCCTGAGCGCGCGCGAGCAGCCGGACGGGGCGGCGCTGGAGGCGGCCGGTGATCCCGCTGCGCTGGCGGCCCTCTTCAGCCTCCTGGCCGAGCAGTGGCCGGCTTTACCCGACGGCCCGCACGCGGTCGAGGCGGTCGGCTGGCTGCGGCGCAGCCTGGCCGGCTGGACGCCGGAGGGACGCGCCGCGACCCTGCGGGCGGACCTGGATGCGGTGCCCTCGGTGCCCGACGGCGGCGCGGTGCGGCTGCTCGATGACGACCCGCGCGAGCGTGCCACGCTGGCCGGCCTGGTCGAGGAAATCCTGGGTGGGGGAGTCGACGTCCTCGGCCCCGGAGCGGCCGGCATCGTCTTCCAGCACCAGTGGTCGACCCGCTGGGAGCGGGACCGCGCTCTCGATACGCTGCGGGACCAGCTGCTGCCGCGCCTCGACCCCCGGCAGCCGCTCACGCTCACGATGATGGTCTCCGAGCCGGCCGGGGTGCGGCGCGGGCTCGCCCGTGACGTCCGGCAGACGCTGCGGGACGCCGGGTTCCCGCCCGAGCGCGTCGAGGTCCACGTGCTGGACGCCTTCAAGGCGGGCCTGAGCTGGCTGCGCGAGGTGGTGCTGCCGGGCTGGTTGACGCTCCCCGGCATCGCGCGAGTCGTCCTCCGCTTCCGACCGCTGACGCCGGGGCCGGAGCAGGCCGCCCTCGACATGCGCATCCGCTGGCTTCAGGAGCTGTTCCCGGCGGACGAGATTCTGTCCCGAGCTCTCGGCTTGCCGCTCGACCGGGTGACTCTCGAGGAGTGGGACGGGCCGGCCACCTACGCGGCCGAGGCGCTCGACGCCGACGGCCGAACGCTGGCCCACGAAGAGTTCTCCCCCCTGTGGTACGCGCGCCCCTACTTCGGGCCGTATCCCGACGCCGGCACCGTCCACGTCGTCACCGGCGGCATCGTGGCGCGGCAGGGCGAGACGACCGTCGAGGCCCGCGTTCCGACCGACCTCGACGCCTTCTGGGACTACTTCCAGGCAGAGGTCCTGCCCAGGCTGCGGACCTCCATCGTGGAGCAGTCCGACGGTAGCCCGACCGCGGCCGACCAGCCCTTCTTCGACGAGCTGCGGGTGGAGGTCTCGATCAGCGAGGTCGACGAACCGTACGGCATCCGCGAGGAGCAGCACTCGGCCGCCGAGGCGCTGCACGAGGACATCTACTTCAACACGCTCGACTTCATCGAGCTGCTGGGCCAGCGGCTGAACGGTCAGCGGCTGGTGGCGCCCGGCTCGGTCATCCCGATCGTCCACGTCCGGCCGGGGCTGGCCCCGTCGGCACGGGTGACGCTGCGGGCGCGGGCGCGCTCGGTCGCCCGCCTGGAGCTCGGCGCCCTGGGCCGGCCGATCGGCACCATCACCCGCACCCTCCCGCCCGCCGCCGGAGTGACCGCGATCGCGGGCGACGAGGGCTGGCTGGAGCTGACCGTGTCGCTGCCGGAGGCGGACGCCCACACCCGCCACGTCCTCTCGGCGCTCGGCACGATCGTCCCGCCGGAGGAGGGGCGGCCGGCGCTGGCCGTCCAGGCCGGGGCCGAGGAGGTCATGGTCACCGCGCCGCTACCGGACACGCTCCCGGAGGTCGTGCCCGCGCCGGTGCCCACACCGAGCGACACGATCCTGACTGAGGAGAACCTGCTCCCGCTGCTGGCTCGCCTGGCCGACCGTCCCGGCGTGTCGGTCCGGCTGGCCGAGCGCTCGTATCAGCACCGGCCGATCCCCGCGCTCGAGATCACCGCGCCGATGGCGGCCCGCGTCTGGTCGCCGCGCAAGCTGGCGCTGCAGAAGCCGACCTTCCTGGCCGTCGGCCGCCACCACGCCAACGAGGTGGCGAGCACGACGGCGGCGCTCCAGCTCGCCGAGCTCCTGACGGGCGACCCGGGCTGGCGGCCGCTGCTGGACCGGGTCAACGTCGCGCTGCTCCCCTACGAGAACGCCGACGGCGCGGCGCTGCACGCCTGGCTGCAGCGCGAGCACCCGATCTGGAAGCACCACCCTGCCCGCTACAACGCGGTGGGCTTCGAGTTCGGGGAGGACCTGCACAACCCCGACTCGCCCTACGGTGAGGCGCGGGTGCGCGGCGCGCTCTGGCGGCGCTGGCTGCCGGACGTGGTCGTCGACAACCACGGCGTCCCGTCGCACGAGTGGGCGCAGGTCTTTGCCGGCTTCGGCTCGCCGCCGCGCTTCGGCGTCAGCTACTGGCAGCTCCAGGCGCTCATCTACGGCATCCTCCACTACCTGGACGACCCGGCGCTCCCCGAGCACCGCGACGCCGCCCTGGCGCTGCGCGACGCGGTGGCCCGCGCCATCGCGGCCGATCCGGAGCTGCTGCAGCTCAACCGCACCTACTACGAGCGCTACGTCACCTGGGGGCACCGCTGGGTGCCCGAGCGCTTCCCGGCCGGCCGCCATCGCGAGATGGTCTGGCACTTCGGGCCGGTCGCCGCCGACGCGCCGCGCGTGCGGCGCGCCTTCACCGCGCGGGCGCCGAAGCTGACGGTCGTCTCGTGGGTCACCGAGGTGGGTGACGAGACGGCGCATGGCGACCAGCTCGAGCGCACCGCCCGCGCGCACCTGCTGGCCAACCGCGCCACGCTGGACCTGCTCGCCGCCGCCGCCACGCCGGTCGAGCGGCGCTTCCTGGCCGTCCCGGACGGGACGCGCGTCACCGTCGCCCGCGCTCGCCCGATCCGGCTCCCGGCGCCTCTCGACCCGTCGTAGGGGCGC
>DATKRJ010000041.1:0-6087 GCA_035532355.1 Thermomicrobiaceae bacterium
GTCTGCGTGCCCGATCCCGCCACCGGCGGGTGCGTCAAGCCCTACCACAACCCGGAGGACAAGAACGCCGGGGGCCCGCACGGCCAGAACAACGCGACCGCGGACGTCAACGGCGGCACGATGAACGGCTTCGTCGCCCAGCAGGAGGCGGGGCGCAAGCAGGCCTGCGCCGACCCGAACTCGCCGAGCTGTGCGCAGGCCGGGACGACGCCGGACGTGATGGGCTGGCACGACGCGCGCGAGATCCCGAACTACTGGACCTACGCCGAGCAGTTCGTGCTCCAGGACCACATGTTCGAGCCGAATGCCTCCTGGAGCCTGCCGGCGCACCTCTTCATGGTCTCGGCCTGGTCCGCGAAGTGCTCGCAGGCCGGCGATCCGATGAGCTGTGTCAACGCGCTCCAGAGCCCCGGCAACCCGCCCGACTTCCAGACGACGCCGCGGCGCGTCCAGCCCGCGCCGGCCCGCAAGAAGGGCGCACCGACGCCCACCCCGGCACCCACGCCAACCCCACCCGACTACGCCTGGACCGACCTGACCTACTTGCTCCACCAGCACAACGTCAGCTGGGCCTACTATGTCCAGGGCGGCAGCGAGCCCGACTGCGAGAACGACGCGATGACCTGCACGCCGGTGCCACAGCAGGCCCGCACGCCGGGCATCTGGAATCCGCTGCCCTACTTCGACACCGTCCAGCAGGACGGGCAGCTGCAGAACATCCAGGACCTGTCGAAGTTCTACGCGGCGGCCCAGAACGGCACGCTGCCGGCCGTCTCCTGGATCGACCCGAGCGGGCCGGATAGCGAGCACCCACCGGCGCTGATCAGCCAGGGCCAGGCCTACGTCACCGGCCTGATCAACGCCATCATGCAGGGCCCCGACTGGAACAGCACCGCCATCTTCCTGGCCTGGGACGACTGGGGCGGCTTCTACGACCACGTCGTGCCGCCGACGGTCGACCAGAACGGCTACGGCCTGCGGGTCCCGGCCATGGTGATCAGCCCCTACGCCCGCCAGGGCTACATCGACCACCAGACGCTCAGCTTCGACGCCTACCTGAAGTTCATCGAGGACCTCTACCTGGGCGGCCAGCGGATCGACCCGGCGACCGACGGCCGGCCAGACCCGCGACCGGACGTGCGCGAGAACGCGCCGCAGCTGGGCAACCTGCTGCAGGACTTCGACTTCTCGCAGCCGCCGCGGCCGCCGCTCGTCCTGCCGCAGCACCCGCAGCCGGGCCCGGCCTCGACCGGCGGCTGAGCCGCCCTCCCCCCCGCTGGCCGCGGCTCGCCTCCCCTCTCCCAGAATTGGGAGAGGGGGAAGGGGGTGAGGGCGCCGCGCGTCGCGGGGCACACGATTTGCCTTGAGCGTTGGTGGGTCGCGCACGCCGGCGATCCGTGGTCGGCTCCGCGGTGGGGATTCGCCCCCCGTCATCCCGTCAGGCTCGGGCCGGCCACGACGGAGGGAGCAGTCAATGGACGAGAAGCAGAACGGGACCGCGGTCGGCGTCTTCGCGTCGCGCGAGCCGGCCGACCGGGCGGTGGATGAACTGCTGAACGCCGGGTTCAGCCCTCGACAGATCGGTCTGGCGCTGCCCGACGAGACGTACGCGAGTGGCGACCCGCACGCGGCGACCGGGGACGCCGGCGCGGTGGGGGCGACGTCCTTCACCGGGATGGGCATGGCCGCCGGCCAGGCCCGGCGCTACGAGGAGCAGCTCGGAATGGGCTGCGTGGTGCTCGCGGTCACGACGGGCCGGCGCTACGAAGACGCCGTCCGCATCCTGCGCGACTACGGGGCAACGTTCCTCGACGACCGCGCCCGCTCGGTGACCGGGTACGACACGCCGGTGGGGACGCCCGCGCCGGCCGGCGACCCGGGAAACGCGCGCCGGCTGCCGACCGAGGAGCTCGACCACCACCTGAAGCAGCCCTGACTCCCTCGCCCGCACACCCGCCGGGGACGGGCCATGCCGCCGGTGCCTACCACCGGCCCCGCCACCCCGGCAGCGCACCCGAGACAACCGCGACGGCACGCACCGCCACCGGGCCGCGCGCCCGGACAGGGGAGTCATCTGCCCCGCGGCGGGTCGCGCCCCGGAAAGGACCACGCTGTGACGGATGCCTTGATCGCCGTCGTCAACGACGACACCGACTTCCTCGAGATGATGGGCACGCTCCTCTCCGAGGAGGGCTATCGCACGGTCACCGCGCTCAGCAGCCAGAACGCCTACGAGCTGATCCGGCGCGACCGACCGGACCTCGTCGTGCTCGACATCCGCATGGAGCACCCGGCCTCGGGCTGGGACCTGCTCGACCTCATCCGCCTCGACCCGACGACCACCGCCATCCCGGTGCTGGTCTGCTCGGCCGACGCCGCGTTCCTGCGCTCCAAGGCCGACGTCCTGCGCGCCCAGCGCTGCGAGACCCTGGAGAAGCCGTTCGACCTCGACGAGCTGCTGTCCCGCATCCAGCGCATGCTCGCCGTCGACCCCACCCCCTGACGGCCGCGACCTCGTCACGAACCTGTGACACGCCCCGGCTCGTCGCTGATGCCGTTGTGACGGTCCGGCGGCTAGGCTCAGGGTGCGGTAAGGGGCGCCGGCATGGAACCGTCACGGGTCGTCGATCTGCTGCTGGTGGTCGTCGCCAACGGGGTCAACCTGCTCCTGGCCGGCATGTTCCTGGCGCGGGCGGCGCGGGCCGCCGGCCTCGAGCGGGTACTGGGGCTGAGCACGGTGGCGCTCTCGCTGCCGCTGACGGTGGCGACCCTCCTCAACCTCGCCGGCGGGCGGCCGTGGTGGAGCGTGCTCCTGCCGCTGCTGCTCGTGGCCTACCTGAGCGTGGAGCTCGTCCTCGACTACATCCTGCGCCTGGACTTTCGCCACACCCGGCTGCTCTGGCCCTACCTGCTTCTCTTCTACCTGGCGGTCAACGCCATGACCGGCTACGCCTTCCTGGTGGGCCGCACGTTCGGCTTCGTCACCCTCGGCAGCTACTTCCTCTGCCTGGCGGCCACCTGGTACTCCTACGCCCACGTCGGGCACGGCTAGCACGGCGCGGCGCGCGCCTGAGCCGCCGTCGCGAGAGGAACGGGCATGCAGGCATGGCGGGCGTGAGCGCGCTCTTCGAGACGCACCTGACCGTGCGTGACCTGGCGGCGTCGGTCGACTTCTACCGGGGCGTGGTCGGGCTCGAGTTCGCCGCGACCTTCGCCAGCCCGCCGAGCGCCTTCTGCTGGGTCGGCGGGCCGGGGCAGGGGATGCTGGGCCTCTGGCAGGGCTCCGGCCCGGTCGGGCTGCGCCTCCACTGCGCCTTCACCCTGCCGCTCGCCGACGTGCTGGCGGCGCCCGACCGCCTGCGGTCGCTCGGCGTCACCCCGCTCGACTTCCACGGCGCCCCGGCCGGCGAGCCGTCCGTGATCGCCTGGATGCCGGCCGCCTCCGTCTTCTTCCACGACCCCGACGGTCACTCGCTCGAGTACCTGGCCATGCTCCCCGGCCCCGGCCGGCCGGACCTCGGCGTGCTGCCCTGGTCCGCCTGGCAGGCTGCGCAGGGCTAGCCGAGAGGTGCGGCCTCGCGGATGCGCCGGGCACCACTCACGGCAGCCACCCACGCGCCGCGATCTCCTCGGCGCCCAGCCGGCGCAGTTCGACCTTGTACGGGTCTGGGTTGTTCGGGTGGTACTCGAACACGGCCCGCTCGAAGTACTGCGTCACCAGCCCCGTCGCGGGATCGACGAACTCCTCGCTGATCGGGTAGCCGAACAGCGCCAGGCTCTCGCGGAAGCTGACGCCGGGATCACCCATGTCCAGGCCGTGCGACTGCCAGTACGCCTTGAAGCCGAAGCAGAGCCGGTGGCCCGTCTCCGGGAGGAACCGGCAGTTGGCGTCGGACTCGGTCCCGGACCACAGCGGACGGAAGGGTTCCGTGCCCAGCAGGCCCTGGCGCTGGGCCTCGGTCACGCCGAGCAGACCCAGCTCGACCTCGTACGGCGTGCCGACCAGCTCCGGGTGGTACTCGAAGCGCTGCCGCTCCGTGTACTGCACGGTGCGCTCGCTCTCGCTGAACTCCTCGGTGAGCGGGTAGCCGAAGACGGGCAGCGCGCCGTTGCGCTCCCAGAAGGCCCTGAAGCCGAGGGCCAGCGAGTGGCCGGTCGGCGGGAAGTAGGTCCGGTCGGCCGTGCTGGGGAAGGCGGGGATGGGACGAGTCGGGTCCGCCGACGGATCGAGGGGATGGAGCTTCACGACGAAGGTGCCGGCCCACTCCGGGCTCGTCTTGCTGCCGCGGGAGATCGCGGCGGAGGCCAGCAAGTAGACGTTGCCGGCGAGGTCAACCGCCACGCCACTAGAGCGTGTCTGACGAATCCAAATCGGGGCTTGCCCAGTACGCTCGGTAGCCGTTGATCCAGCGTACGTTCAGACAGCGAAGCCTACGCGCCTCGGGCATCGATTGGCCTCGGGCGATTCGTCAGACAGACCCGACTAGCCTGGATTATTCATCGGCGGCCCGGCCGGGAAGCCAGGAGGTGCCAGAGGGGCGCGCCGGGATGACTGCTGGCCAGGTGGAGGCGGAGCCCGGTGAGCCCCTGACGGACCCAGCCGCCGATCTTGATGAGCTGTAAGCGCAGGGTGTCGAGCTGCTGGCGCGGCACCCCGCGCTGCACGAGCCAGCGGCGCAGGGTGTCGAGCAGCCAGTAGGCAGCAGCGTGCAAGAGCAGCCGGAACTGGTTGGCCCAGAAGCGATGGTCGCTCAGGCGATCGGCGGCGCAGGCCAGCTTCAAGTCCTTGATCCAGCCCTCGGGTTCTCCGCGATCGACATACCAGTCGTAGAGCGCCAGCGGCGGATCGGCGCGCGTGGTGACGACGAAGCGGGTGTTGGGGCCCTTGGGGAGCGCTTCGGCCTTGTAGACGACACGGCGAGGCTGCGACCAGGACGCGGCCTGGTAGGACGCTTCCCCGGCCAGGCGCACTTTCTGGTCGGTCGCGGCCTGCTGGCGTTGCGCCTCGGTCAGCAGCGGGGCGGCCAGCGCCTCCAGGCGGGGATTGGGGACCAGGCCGATGGTGTAGGTCAGCCCCTCCGCCGCGCAGACGTCGTAGAGCGTGGGCACGGCGAAGCCGCTGTCGGCGCGCAGTTCGATGCTCACCCCCGGCCAGCGCTGGCGGCACGTGCGCACCAGGCGTTTGAGGACGGCGACCACCCCGTGGCTGGCGTGGGCGTTGCCCCGCCGCAGCACGGCTGTGATGAGCTGGTCGGTCTGGCCGTCGAAGACCAGCAGCGGATGATACATGTGCTGGCGGAAGTAGCCGTGGTAGGCGGCGCCCTCTTGTTGGCCGTGGACGGGATCGTCGGTGCCATCCAGGTCGAGCAGCAGGTGGCGCGGCCGGCCCGCCCGCTCCCGCGCGCGCAGGTAGACCCCGACGAGCGCCTGGGCCAGCCGGTAGCAGGCGCGCCGGTCGACGGCGTTCTCCAGCCGCGAGAGGGTCGGCTGGCTGGCCAGTGCGGCGTCCGAGCGCGGCTGGCGGCCACAGACCAGCTTGAGCAGCGGGTCGTGCCGCAGCGTGGTGGCATCGTTCTGATCGACATAGCCGCAGGCGATCTGGAAGACCCGTTGGCGCACCAGGGTCGTCAAGGGGTGGCGGACCGGACCGGTGCGCCACTCGGGCAGCACGGCGGCCAGGGCGTCGCACAGCCCCAGCTGGTCGTCAGCCTCGGCCAGCCAGGGCAGGCCGCCGTCCGAGGTGACCTGGTCCAAATCGAAGCTCGCCGTCAGCGTGGTCTGCCCGGCGAGGTGGAAGCGGGTGGTAGACTGCGGCATCGAGGCACCTCCTGGTCGCGGCGGGGTTGGTTGCACCTCCATCGGTACCAGATGGGTGCCTCGCTGTCACCTCCGTGAATAATCCAGGCTAGAGCTGTAGTCCGCAAAGGAGTACTGCTGGCGCCGCCGCCGGTCGCAGCATCGTCGCAGTGCTGCGCAGCGAGCCACAAGCAGCTTGCTGAGCCGGCCGATATCCCTAGAGTCCGGCTGCAGCACCGCGCTCTAGGCCCGCGGCAGACCACTGATCGTGCGGAGCGCGAGCAGGCGATC
>DATKRJ010000042.1:0-11253 GCA_035532355.1 Thermomicrobiaceae bacterium
CCCCGGCCGCCATCCGCGAGCGCCGAGCCGGCCCGTGCCTTCACCGTGCTCGACCGGCAGCCGGGCGGGCTGCGCCTGGCCGACCCCAGCCGTTTCGGCGGAGGCGGCGCAGTGTTCGAGCTCGAACTCTTCACCGGCGCGTTCCAGCCACTGGGCGCGCTCGCGACAATCGACCAGCCGGCGGCGACCTACCCGGAACTGGCCGTCCCCAATCCCTGGCCGGCCTTCACCGCCGGCCCGAGCACCGCCGCGATCGACGGCACCGCAGCCGAGGTCGGGCTGCTCACGGTGCGGGTGAACGCGCTCGGGGGCGGCTTCGTCCCGGCCAGCGAGCTGATCGTCACCAGTCGGGTCGGCGAGAGCCTGCTCGTCTACCTGCCCGAGCTGGAGAGTCCGCCGGCCGAGGGGGTGCGCCTGTTCGTCGCCGCCGACGGCAGCAGCTACGCCGTGCCGCCCGATCAGGTCGGGCAGCTGGCCGCGCTGAACCAGGGGACCCTCAGCGGCCTCCCACTGGCGCGCGCGAGCGCGGGCCAGGTGCTACCCATCGCCGGGGTGTGGCCGCTTCAGCAGCGCCGGTCGATCGCCATCGACCTCTGTCGCTGCGAGCGGAGCGCGCTGCTGCGGCCGGGCGAGCTCGGCGTCGACCCGGAGCGCGGCCGCTTCGCCCTGCCGGCCGGCGACCCGGCGATCCAGGGGGCGATCCCCGGCGACCTGATCTCGGCGCCGCGTGGGCTGAGCGTCGACTACGTGGAGGCCTTCAGCGATCGTGTCGGCGCACGGACCTTCGACCGTGGGCTCGACCCGGCTGTGCCACCGACGCGACTGGTGGCGCGCTCCGGCGACGCACGCAGCCCGCTCAACCCGGGCCTCGGCAGCGATCGCATCCACGCCACGGTGGCAAGCGCGCTCGCCGCGGCCGAAGACGGCGACGTGATCGAGGTCGTGGACAGCGCCACCTACGCCGCGAACGCCGAGACCCTGATCGACAACGCCGCGCTCAAGCGCCTCACGCTGCGCGCCGCGGCCGGGCAGCGCCCCTGCCTGACGTTCTACCAGGCGGCAGGCGCACCGGCGGCCGCCAGCCTGCACGTCGCCACGCCGCTCGACGTGCTGGATCTGAACGGGCTGCTGATCAGCGGCGGCCCGCTACAGATCGACGGCCAGGTCGGCAGTCTCAGCCTGCTGGCCTGCACGCTGGACCCGCTGAGCGCCGCGCTGGGGCCGGCGCCCGGCTCGCTGGTGGCGACCGACGTCGACCCGCGCGACCGCGCGACGTACCTCCTCTGCCGCTGCATCGCCGGACCGCTGCGCACGGCGCCCGGGATCACGCGGCTGATCGTGGCCGACTCGATCGTCGACGGGCGCGGTGCCGTGGCGATCGGCGGCGCCGACGCCGACACGGCCGCGCAGACGGTGCAACTGGAGCGCGCGACGGTGCTGGGCCGCGTGCGCTGCGACGTCCTCAATGCCAGCGAGTGCCTGCTCGACGAGCTGACGGTGGTCGACGACCAGCAGGCCGGCTGCATCCGTTACAGTCGCTACGAGCCCGGCTCGACCCTACCGCGCCGCTATCAGTGCGTGCCCAGCAGCGACCAGCAACAGGCGTGTTCGCCGGGGACGCGCTGCCTGGCGCCGCTCTTCAACTCGCGCCGGTTCGGCCGTCCCGACTACGCCCAGCTGGCACCGGGTACGCCGTCAGAGATCCTGACCGCGGGCGAGCTTGGGGGCGAGGTGGGCGCGTTCTCCGGCGCGCTGAACACGCTGCGGCTGGACAACCTCCAGGTGAAGCTCCGGGAGTTCCTCCCGGTCGGACTGAACGCTCTCGTCATCGCCGAGACCTGAGTGTGGACCGCTGTCGCGGAGCCATGGCGGCTCCGGCGCGATCGGCAGCGGCCGAGGGTCGTCACGAGGGCTGGGGGACAACTGGGCACGAAGGAGCGCGACTCGCATGAGAGCTGACGTGACGCGACGATTGACCGCCGACCGGACGAAGCACTACGTCGGCGTGGTTCACCAGCAGGGCCGGGTGTGGCTGGACGCCGACTGGAACGCCGACGTCTTCGAGCGGCTGGCGCGACTGCAGCAAGAGACGTTCGACATCGTCGGCGCCTGCGGCGCGCCGGACCCGGGCACGGCGTTCCAGCTCTCGCCCCTCGCCCACACAGGGTCGGACTTCCGGCTCGCGGGCGGCCCCGGTCCACAGGGCCGGTACTACGTCGACGGTCTGGTGGCCGAGCTCGACCAGAGCACGAGGTACCGGAACCAGACGGACCTGCCCGACGCCCCGGCGCTCGCCGTGACGCCACCCGCGAAGGGCGAGACGCTCGGCCTGGCCTACCTCGAGGTGTGGCGCCGGCTCGTCACCTACCTCGAAGATCCGGCGCTGCGGGAGATCGCGCTGGGCGGGCCAGATACGGCCACCCGCCTCAAGACGATCGCGCAAGTCAAGGTGCTCGTGCCGCCCGCCGACGCGAAGTTGAGCTGTGCCACCTCCGCCCAGTTCCTGCCGCAACCCGGCCAGGGCACGCTGACGACGCTGCAGCCCACCAATGCCCAACCCGACGACCTCTGCCGTCTGCCGGACCCTGCCAACTACACCGGCCGGGAGAACCACCTGTACCGGATCGAGATCCACGACGGCGGCGACGTGCTCGGCAGCGCCGGGGCCGGTTTCGCCTTCAGCCAGACGCTCGGCGCGGACGTGGCCGCGAACGCGCTCTCGCTCACGCTGGCCGCCGCCCTGAGCTCCGACCAGGCAGCCGCGCTGCTTCGCGCCGGGGTCGCGCTCCTCGCGGACGCCAACCGGTCGGAACTGGTGACCGTCGCCGGCATCGACGCCGCCCGCACGACGCTCACCCTCGCCGACCCGGTCGTCGGAGCCTACGCCGTCGCGAGCGGCGCGGCGCTCACCGGCGGCGCGGCCCGGTTCAAGTGGTCGCGAGACAACGCGGCGTTCGCCGTCCAGGTGAGCGACCTCTCGGTCGACCGCACGACGGTGACGCTCGCCAGCCTGGGCCGCGATCAGGCGACCACGCTGCGCCAGGGGGATCTGGTCGAGCTCGAGGACGATGCGAGCGCCCTCGGCCCGGCGCGCGGGCACCTGACCCACCTCTCCGCCGACCCGGACCCCGACCTGCTGACCGCCACCCTGGCCGACCCGTTGCCGGCGAACTTCCAGGTGGGCCGCCACCTGACGCTGCGTCGCTGGGACGGGGTCGGCTGGGCACGCGCCGTCTTCGATCCGGTGACGACCCCCGACCTGGACCTCGGTGACGGCGTGCACATCCAGTTCGGCGGCGAGGACCTGCGGCCGGGCGACTTCTGGCAGTTCGCCGCGCGCAGTGCCGATGGCTCGGTCGAGCCGCTGACCGACGCGCCGCCGGCCGGGATCATCCGCCACGTCTGCCCGCTGGGCGTGATCCACTGGCAGCGGCGGCCGTTCTTCGGCCGGGACGTGCTCGCGGGCGTCTTCCGGGAGGCCGGGTTCTCCGCCGATCAGGTCCAGCAGCTCGCCAAGGTGCTCGAGCCCGCCCAGCGCGCGGCAATCGACGAGCAGACCGCCGAGGACCTGGCCGCACGGCTCAACCCGCCGGCGACGCCCGACCAGCTCACCGGGCTGCGCGCCGGCCTCGCCAAGGTCGCCGACACCGACGCGGCCGGGGTCGAGCAGCGGCCCGTGATCACGAGCATCGACGACTGCCGGGTGCCCTTCGAGCCGCTGACCAAGCTCAAGGCGTCGCCCTGCGACTGCACCGTGGCCGTGGCTCCGGGCGAGTCGATCCCGGATGCCATCGGCAAGGTCGGGCCGGGCGGCGGGACCGTCTGCCTGCTACCCGGTACCCACGAGCTCGACGGCACCGTCAGCGTCTCCAAGCAGCCCGGCCTGACGCTGCGGGGAGCCGGCGCGGCCACCATCGTGCACACCGACGCGCCGGTCGCCTTCCACTTCGACGCCTGCGACCACCTCACGCTGCGCGACCTCACCATTGTCAGCGGGCGGCAGGCCCAGGCGCCGTCCGAAGCGACGCTCAAGACGCAGGCCGACATCCCCGACCTGCTCAAGGAGCTCCAGGGTGCGCCGCCAGACGGCGTGGTGACCTGCGTCGGCTGTCGCGCGGTCAGCGTCACGGGGTGTACCGTGCGCTGCCTGGGACAACTGGCGGGCCAGATCGGCCGAACCTGCATCACGTCCCGCGGGGCGGTCCAGCCAGAGGGGCGCATCGCGTTCACCCCGGACTTCACGGTTCGCGACTGCCGGCTACAGGTGGACGCGCGCCAGAGCGGCATGCTGGTGATCAACGGCCAGGGGATCGTCGTCGAGGACATCTGGGTGGTGAACCTGGCGACCCTGAACCGCTTCGGCTTCGCCGAGATCGGACCGGTCGGCGACGGGGCGCAGCTCGGCCTGTTCGGCATCGCGCTGGTGGGGAGCACTCGCGCGTCCGCGGTCAACAACGTGCTGCTCGGGCTGGAGGTCGCGGCGCTGCTCCAGGGCCAGGGACACGGCCTGCGTGGGAACCTCGTCGACGCCTGCGCCTTCGGCATCGCGACGAGCGCCACGGGCGGGCTGCTGCTGACCGACAACGCGATCACGACCAATCTCGGTGTCGCCGTCCTGGTGGACAGCCCAGGCGAGGTTCACCTGCGCGGCAACATCGTCGAGGCGCCGGCAGCCGCCGCCACGGCGGGCGCCGCTCCGCCCGCGCGAGCCGCCGCGGTCCAGGTGCAAGCCCAGACCGCGCTGCTCCAAGACAACAGCGTCCACGTGGTCGGAAAGGAGCCACCGTCCCACGCGGTGGACGTGCGCGCCGTGAGCATCACCTACGGCGGTAACCGCTCGGTCTGCGACGTCCTGCCGGCGCGCACCAACGTGCTGCTGTTCGCCACGGCGGCCGGCGCGGGGGAGGGAAAGCTGACGGCCTGGGGTAACACCTGCCTGGAGCCGGCGATCCCCAACGCCACCAACGTGCTCAACCAGCTGGAGGCGGTGGAGAAGCGCCAGAACGACGTCATGGCGAAGCTGCTCGGCGGGGGCGACATGGCGTCGGTGCAGCAGGAGCTCACCCAGGCGATCGCACCCGACTGGCAGAAGCTGGACCCGGCCCTGCGCGATCTGATCACCGGGTCACACCGGGTCTCACTGGTCGCGGTGGCCGGTGCCGCGGTGACCGGGATGAACGTGCTGAGCTATAACCTGCTGCGGGTCGGCCTCGGCGTCGATCAGGGCAGCCTGAGTGGGGTCTTCTAACGCGCCCGGCCCGGGTTGACCGTGATTGCCTAACTTCAGACGGCCACGCCGCACAGTCGCGCCGCCGTGTCGCCGAGGATGCCGGCGTGTGCCCCGGGCGAGACGGTGTGCTCGATGCCGGCGATCGCGCCGGCCACGTCGCCGATCACATGCGGGTAGTCCGACCCGACGGTGGTGGCCCGACGCCCACGGTCTCCAGCGCGCAGCGCCTGGCTGGCTCGTAGAAGGAGACGGTGTCGAGGTGGAGCCGTTTGATGATCTCGCCTGGCGGCTGATCGATCCCCTGGCAGTGGGGGTGGTTACGGAGCCGCACCGAGAGAAGCGGACACGAACTTGACCGACGCGACACGCCCCACCCCAATCCGGATCGAGACCCTCCCCGTAGTGACAACGAGCACCCAGGCGAACATCGCGGAGCAGGCGAAGCTGAGATCGGGGAGAGGGCACCCGCAGCCATGGCATCCACAGTGACCGACACCGGCGATCGCGCTCCCACGCCTTCCGGCCGCGCGAGCCGCGAGGCACTGGGCAAGGCCATCGTCCAGACCGTGGCCTACTCGGACATCTTTGACTACCCACTGACCGCCACCGAGATCCACCGCTACCTGATCGGCCCCGCCGTCTCTCGCGAGACGGTCCAATCGCACCTGGCCGGCGAGGCGCTCGTGCCAGAGCTGCTGGCCGAGCGTGACGGCTACTTCAGCCTGCCCGGTCGCGAGGCGATCATCGCGACGCGGCGGGAGCGGGCGCGGCGGGCCGAGGCGCTCTGGTCGCGGGCGCTCGTGTTCGGGCGTATCATCGCGAGCTTCCCGTTCGTGCGCATGGTGGCGATCACCGGCGAGCTGGCGATGGACAACGTCCGGCCGGCGTCCGATATCGACTACTTCGTCGTCACCGAGCACCACCGCCTCTGGCTTTGCCGCGGGATGATACTGGCGCTGGTACGGCTGGCGGCACGTCGCCACGTCGCCATCTGCCCCAACTACCTCCTGTCGGAGCAGGCGCTGGCGCTGCACGACCGTGATCTGTATGCCGCGCACGAGGTGGCGCAGATGGTGCCGATCGCCGGCCACGACACGTACGCCCGCTTCCGCCGCCTGAACGCGTGGACCTTCGGCTATCTGCCCAACGCGGTGGGCTCGCCGCGGGAGCGACGCGCGACGCCGCATGCACGACCGGTGCGTGCCGTCGCCGAGAGCGCGCTGCGCAGCCCGGCCGGCGGACTGGTCGAGCGCTGGGAGCGGGAGCGGAAGGTCAGGAAGCTGTCTCGCTCGGCGCCTCCGGGCGGCGAGGCCTCGTTTGCCAGCGACTGGTGCAAGGGCCACTACCACAACCACGGTCAGCTCGTCCTGCACGCCTTCAACGCCCGGACGGGAATATGCGAGGAGGCGCGACCATGACCGAGGTGCTCTTTGGGCAGTCGTATTTCCTGCGCTTCGATCCGAAGCTGTGGGACGCCATGCAGCCGTACCCGCCGCTCGGCACCCTCTACGCCGCCAGCTACCTGCGCGCGCGGGGCTACGACGTGGCGGTGTTCGACGCGATGCTGGCTACCTCGGAAGACGAGTGGCGGCAGGCGCTCGACCGCCACGCACCGCGCTACGCGGTGCTCTTCGAGGACAATTTCAACTACCTATCCAAGATGTGCCTGCTGCGGATGCGTGACGCGGCCCTCACGATGATTACCATGGCGCGCGCGGCCGGCGCGACGGTGATCGTGTGTGGCGCGGACGCGTCGGACCACGCCGACCAGTACCTGGCCGGCGGCGCGCACTACATCTTGATCGGAGAGGGCGAGGAGACGCTTGCGGAACTTCTCGAGCACCTCACCGGCCGGACCGACCGGCCGCCATCTGCGATCCGCGGCCTGGCCTTTGTCGAGCCGGAGCGGCAGGCCGTCACCGTCACACCACGGCGACCGGACATGCGCGACCTCGACGCGCTCCCCTTCCCGGCCTGGGATCTGGTCGACATTCCGCGCTACCGGCAGGTCTGGCAGGCCCGCCACGGCTACTACTCGATGAACCTGGTGACGACGCGCGGCTGCCCCTTCCACTGCAACTGGTGCGCGAAGCCGATCTGGGGCCAGCGCTACCACGCCCGCAGCCCCGAGAACGTGGTCGCCGAGGTGAAGTGGCTCGAGGAGACGTACCATCCGGATCACCTGTGGTTCGTGGACGACATCATGGGCCTCAAGCCCGGCTGGATCGAGCGCTTTGCCGATCTGGTCGTCGAGCAGGACGCTCGCGTGCCGTTCAAGTGCCTGAACCGGGCGGACCTGCTGCTGCGCGGCGGGACGATCGCGGCGCTGGCGCGGGCCGGCGCGAAGACGGTCTGGGTGGGGGCCGAGTCGGGTTCGCAGAAGATCCTGGACGCCATGGAGAAAGGCACCCGGGTCGAGCAGCTCCAGGACGTCGCCCGGCGGCTCCGGCAGGCAGGCATCGAGGTCGGCTTCTTCATTCAATTTGGATACCCGGGCGAGACGCGAGCCGACATTGAGCAGACGCTCCAGATGATCCGCGACTGCGAGCCCGACGACGTCGGGATGTCGGTCTCCTACCCGCTCCCGGGAACCCGCTTCCATGAGCGAGTCAAGGACGAGCTGGGGGTCAAGCAGAACTGGCTCGACTCCAACGACCTGGCGATGCTCTACCACGGCCCGTACTCGACGGCGTTCTACCGTCAGCTCCACACGGTGTTGCACACGGAGTTCCGCTCGCGGAAGTCGTGGTCAGAGCTGAAGGAGCTCACGCGCAGTCCGCGCCGGCTGCGGCGCCGGCACCTGCGGCAGGCCGCCGCGCTTGTCAAGCACGGAACCAGCCTGCCGCTCGAACGGTGGAGGCTCAACCGGTTGGAGCGACGATCCGAGGCGGGAATCGGCGCGCTTCAGCCGCTGCTGCAGCAGGACGAGGCGGCCACTCCGTCGGCCCAGCCCGACGCGTAGACGCGGCCGGCGCGGCGGCAGGTGGGTCTGCCGCGCGAGAGCAAGGGGGGAGCCAGTGGACATTCTGTTGACGCATGGCTATTGCCTGCAGGAAGACCCGCACGAACGTGAGGTGATGAAGCCGTACTCGCCCCTGGGGATCCTCTATCTCTGCTCTCACCTGAAGGCCCGCGGCTTCGACGCCCGGGTCTTCGACATGACGTTCAGCACACGCTCGGCCTTCCATGAGTACATGGAGCGTGAGCGCCCGCCGGTGGTCGGGTTCTACGCCAATCTGCTGACCCGTCCCACGGTGATCCGCGAGCTGGGCTACTGCCGCGCTCTGGGCTGCAGGGTCATCGTGGGCGGGCCTGAGCCCGCCAACTACCCCGAACAGTACCTGGAGAACGGCGCGGACGTGGTGGTCGTCGGCGAAGGGGAGCTGACCCTGGAGGAGCTCCTGCCGCACCTGGCACGCTACGGGCCGCGAGACATGGCCCACATCCCGGGCATTGTCTACCGGGAGGAAGACGGACAGGTGGTCCAGACGGCGCCGCGGACCTACATTGCCGACCTCGACGCCCAGCCCTATCCGGACCGCGCCTCCATCGATATGGACCAGTACGTGCGGACCTGGCGCGAGCATCACGGCATGGGGTCCGTCTCGCTCATCACCGCGCGGGGCTGCCCCTACAAGTGCGCCTGGTGCAGCCACGCGGTATACGGCTACACCCACCGGCGGCGTTCCCCGGAGAACGTCGCCGATGAGCTCCAACTGATCCTGGACACCTACACCCCGGACATGGTCTGGTATGCCGACGACGTCTTCACGATCCACAAGCGGTGGTTCTTCTCCTATGCCGACGAGCTGCGCCGTCGCGGCATCCGCATCCCGTTCGAGACGATCTCGCGCGAGGACCGGCTCAACGAGGACATCATCCGGACCCTGGCCGAGATCGGCTGTTTTCGCATCTGGGTGGGCGCCGAGAGCGGCTCGCAGAAGGTCCTCAACGCGATGAACCGGCGCACGAAGGCGAGCCGCGTCGCCGAGGTCGTGCACCTACTGCAGCGCTACGGCATCGAGGCCGGCATGTTCATCATGCTGGGCTACGACGGCGAGGAGATGACCGACCTCGAGGAGACGGTGGACCTGCTCAAACGCTCCAACCCGAACCTCTTTCTGACGACCGTCGCCTACCCGATCAAGAACACGCCCTACTTCAAGACGGTCGAGGACCGGGTCATCCCGCTCAAGCCGTGGACCGAGGGGTCGGACCGCGACTTCACCGTCGCCGGCCGGCGTTCGCGCCGGTTCTACCAGCACGCGACGCGCTGGATGGTCAACGAGGTCGCCGCGCATCAGGAGCGTCAGAGTGAGCACCCGAACTACCGCCGGATGGCGAAGGCAGTCGCGAACGCGCAGGTCGGCCGGCTGGGGATGCGGCTGACCGAGCGAGAGGTCGAAGATGGTCAGCAGTAACGGGGTGGAGCGCCTGGCGCACCCGTTCGACGGGTTGGCCCCGCGCTACGACGCCGCGTTCACCGAGCAGATTCTCGGCCGCCGGCTGCGCTCGACGGTGTGGGGGCGGCTGGCGGAGTGCTTCGCCCCAGGTGACCACGTACTCGACCTGGGCTGCGGCACCGGCGAGGACGCGGTCTGGCTCGCCCGGCGCGGGGTGCGCGTGACCGCCGTGGACGCATCGCCCGGAATGCTCGCCGTGGCCCGCGCCAAGGCCGGCGAGGCCGGGGTCGCCGACACGATTACGTTCGCGCAGGTCGACCTTTGCTCGGCAGCGGCATCCGGCTTCCCGTCGTCGGTCCTCGTCACGGCCGCCGACAAGGGAGGCCAGTTCGACGGAGCGCTCTCGAACTTCGGCGCGATGAACTGTTTGCCCGACCGTCGTGCGTTCGCCGAGGTGCTGGCGGGCGTTATGCGGCCGGGCGGGTCCCTGATCACGGTCGTGATGGGCCCGTTCTGCCCGTGGGAGATGATCTGGTGTCTCGCTCATGGGCGTGTGGACGAGGCCGTGCGTCGGTTTCGGTCCGGCCGGCCGGCGCGCGTGGGAGGCAGCGCCGTCGAGGTGTGGTACCCATCGCACCGACGCTTCCGCGACGAGTTATCCGGCGGGTTCACGCACCGGGAGACTGCTGCCATCGGTGTGTGGTTGCCGCCGTCGCATCTCAGTGAGCTGGCGACGCGCTGGCCCAGGCTGTTCCGGATCATGGATGCGCTGGACAGTCGGGTCACCGGCACGGGGTCCGGGATCTGGCGGAGCGATCACTACATGTCCACCTTTGTCCGGCGTGGACCCCAGGACGAAGTGCGATGACGACGGTAGCCGGTCGGAACACACCGCCACAGGGTGAGCCGCCCACCCGGCTGGCGACGCACAACCTGCCCGCCGACGCGCGGGAGCAGCTCCAGTTCGCCTGTCCAGTCTGCCGCGGCGCGCTCGAGCCGAGCGGCCCGGACACCCTCCGCTGCCCGGCGGACGGGCACGCATTTTCCCGCGTGGGCGGCATCTGGCACTTCCTCCCACCAGAGCGGCAGGCGTACTTCGCGACCTTCGTCGACGAGTACGAAACCGTGCGCCGCGAGGAGGGCCGCGGCAGCCGGGACCCCGAATACTACCGTGCACTCCCCTTCCGGGATACGAGCGGCCGATTCGAGCAGAACTGGGCCATCCGGGCGGCGAGCTTCCGCACATTTGTCGATCAGGTGCTCCAGCCGCTGGAATCTCGAGGCCGCCCGTCACTTGCGATCCTCGACCTGGGCACCGGCAACGGATGGCTGGCCAATCGACTCGCGCTCCGTGGCCACCGGGTCGCGGCGGTCGACCTGCTGATCAACTCCTCCGACGGATTGGGCGTGCATCGCCACTACGCATCGACGTTCGTCCCCATCCAGGCAGAGTTCGATCGGCTGCCGCTGGCAGCCGACCAGTTCGACGTCGTCGTCTTCAATGCCTCGCTCCACTACTCGGCCGACTTCGACACCACGGTCGCCGAGGCTCTGCGCGTGCTGCACCACGACGGGCTGCTGGTGATCATCGACTCACCGATCTACCGGGATCCGTCAAGC
>DATKRJ010000043.1:0-8501 GCA_035532355.1 Thermomicrobiaceae bacterium
CTGCCGGAGGGAGCCCTGCGCGTGCTCGACCTGGGCTGCGGCGACGGCCACCTGCTCGGGCTGGTGCTGTCCGCCCGCCCCGAAAGCCACGGCCTGGCGGTCGACGTCTCGCGCCCGATGCTGGAGCGGGCGCGGGCGCGCTACGCCGGGGACGCGCGGGTCGAGGTCGTCGAGCACGACCTGGCGGTGCCGCTGCCGTCGTCGTGGGGATCGTTCGATGCGGTCGTGTCGTCCTTCGCGATCCACCATCTTGACCATGCGCGCAAGCGCGCGCTGTACGCGGAGGTGTTCGCCGCCCTCGCGCCGGGCGGCGTGTTCTGCAACCTCGAGCACGTCGCGTCGCCCACGCCCGCGATGCACGCGCGGTTCGTGCAAGCGCTCGGTGGGTCGGAGGACGAGACGAACATCCTGCTTGACGTCGAGACGCAGCTGCGCTGGCTGCGCGAGCTGGGCTTCGTCGAGGTCGACTGCGACTGGAAATGGCGCGAGCTCGCGCTGTTGGCCGGCAGCCGGCCTTGAGCGCCCGCCGCGCGGTCAACTGGCCAGTGGGCTAACGGATGAACAGCAGGATCGACCCCGCGAGCAGCGCGCCCATCGTCAGGTTGAAGATCCGCGCCGCCCGCTCGGTGCGGAGCAGCCGCTGCACGCTGGCCCCGGCTACCAGCCAGAGGAAGCAGCTCGGCAGCGCCGCGAGCACGAAGAGCAGGGCGAATGACGCCGACCGCGCGAGCGCGCCGCCAGCCGCACTCGGCAGGTAGGTGACAATGGCGCCGGCACAGACCAGCCATGCCTTGGGGTTGACCCACTGGAAGCCGGCCGCCGCCCAGAACCCGACGTGGAGGCGCTCCGCCGCCGCGTCGTCGTGGCCGGCCGTGGCGATCTTCCACGATAGCCAGAGCAGGAAGGCGATGCCGCACCACTTGAGGACCTCCAGGACGAGCGGGCTGCGGAGCACCAGGCTCCCCAGGCCGAAGCCGACCAGGAACAGCATCAGCCCCATCCCGAGCACCTGCCCGAGCAGGGCGGGGAGTCCGCGGAGCAGGCCGACGGCCGCCCCGGTCGAGGTCAGGATCAGGTTGCTGGGCCCCGGGGTGATCGCCGCCACCACCGCGAAGAGCAGGAACGCGACCGCCTGCCCGGTCGTCAGCGCCACGGTCCCTCCTCGTCCACCATGCGCGAGCGACGGTCGTCATGCGCGACCATCGTAGGGGGTCGAGCGGCGCCGGTCTTGAACGATCGTGCGGCGAGCCGACCGGCGACTGGCTGCGCAGCGCGGGGCCGGAGGACGGCGTCGAGTTGCTGGAGGCGTGGTTCCAGGGGCCGGCCTACCACAGGCACCGCCACGACACCTACGCCATCTGCCTGACGACGCGCGGCGTGCAGGGCTTCGACTACCGGGGAACCCACGAGATCAGCCGGCCCGGGCAGGTCGTCGTGCTTCACCCCGACGAAGTCCACGACGGCTACGCGGCGACGGCGGCGGGCTTCGGCTACCGCGAGCTCTACGTCGACCCGGCGCTGGTCTTCGCGGCCGTCCGGGCGCTCTACGACCGTCCCTGCCCGCTGCCGTTCGTGCGCGACCCGGTGGTGACGAGCCCGGCGCTGGCCGGCGCCGTGGTCGCCGCCTTCGCGGGCGGGCGCGAGCCGCTGGCCGTCGACGGCGTGGTCGCGCGGCTGGCCGAGGGGCTGCTCGCGGCGGACCCGTCCTGCCCCAGCCTCGCCATCTCGCGCCACCTCGACGTCGCGGCAGTCGAGCGGGCGCGCGACTTCCTGGACGCCGAGCGGACGCGGGTGATCCGCTCGGTGGAGCTGGAGGCGGTGACCGGGCTGTCGCGCTACGAACTGGCGCGCCAGTTCCGCCTGGTGTGCGGCACGAGCCCCTACCGCTACCTGCTGATGCGGCGGCTCGACCTGGCGCGCGCGGAGATCGCCCGGCGGCGGTCGCTGGGCGAGGTGGCGCTGGACGCCGGGTTCGCCGACCAGGCGCACCTGTCGCGGACGTTCAAGGCCGCCGTTGGCCTGACGCCCGGGCGGTACCGCGCGCTGCGGTAGCCGCTGACCGCCGCGCCCATCGGGTCCGATTCGTCCGTACCGTGACATGTCCTATACTTGAGTTGAAGCTCTCGCACAGCGCAGCAGCGAGGCGCCGCCCCGATGGACATGCCGCTTGGCCCGCAAATCATCTCTCCGGTGCTCGTCGGCCGAGAGCCCGCGCTCGCCGCGCTCGAGCGCGCGTTCGAAGACTCGATGGGTGGGCACGGTCGGCTTATCCTAATCGCCGGTGAGGCGGGGATCGGGAAGTCTCGTTTGGCGGCTGAGGCCCGGGCACGCTCGGCGCACCTGGGTTTCCGCCACCTGGTAGCACAGTGCTTCGAGCCGGATCGGGCGTTGCCCTATGCTTCGCTGCTCGACCTCCTCCAGCAGATGGATTCCGCCGCGCGGGGGAGCGGGACGCGGGCCGATGAGCCGGGCGACGACGCATCCGCGTTGGCCGGTCTGCTCCGCGCCCTTTCGGCGGGGCCGATCTCGGAGTCCGGTGATCCCGAGCAGGAACGCCGGCGCCTCGTCCGCGCACTCGGGGCGTACCTGGTCGAGCTTGCCGCGGCGCACCCGCTGTTGCTGGTCTTTGAGGACCTGCACTGGGCAGACGATTTGACCCGCGACGTCCTGCTCCATGTGGCACGCCTCCTCGCCAGCCGTCCGCTTGTACTCCTCCTCACCTATCGGATCGACGAGCCGCGGTCCGGCCTCGGCCCCTTCCTTGCCGAACTGGATCGCGGGCGCCTCGCGACCACCATCCTGCTGGCGCACCTCAACCGCGCCAGCGTCGACGCAATGCTCCGCGCGATCTTCGCCCTGGAGCGGCCCGTCCGAGCGGACGTGCTGGACCCGCTGTATACGCTCACCGATGGGAACCCCTTCTTTATTGAGGAACTCCTCGCTACGCTCGTTGAGCCCGGCGCCGGTGCCCCCGCGATGAACACCTGGCCCGAACAACTCGCCGCTCCCCGGATTCCGCGGACCGCGCACGATGCCGTCCTGCGCCGGCTGGCCTGGGTGAGCCCGCCCGCGCAATGGGTGCTCACGCTCGCCGCGGTCGCCGGCCGGCGCTTCGACTTTGGGCTCCTGCAGGAGCTGACCGGGCAGGCAGAGGCCGAGCTGCTGCGACACCTCGCGGAACTGATCGCGGCTCAGCTCGTGGTGGAAGAGTCGGCCGAACAGTTCGCATTCCGCCATGCCCTGACGCGGGAGGCAGTCTACGCGCAACTCCTGGCGCGCGAGCGGCGGTCGCTCCACCGCGCGATCGCCGAAACGCTGATGCGGCGCGGCACGTCCGGACCGGAGTCGGTCCTGCCCGATCTGGCCTACCACTGCCACGCAGCCGAGATGTGGACGGAGTCACTGCGCTACGCGCGCCAGCTCGGCATGCAGGCGCTGACGCTGGATGCCTCCCAGGCTGCCATCGAACACTTCAGCCGCGCCATTGAGGCGGAGCGTCGACTCGGCCGGTCGCCGTCCGTGGACCTGCACCGCGGACGTGGACGGGCACACGAGATCCAGGGCGACGCCGATCGTGCCTGGGGCGACTACGCGGCGGCATTGGCGGCGGCACGCACCGCCGGAGACGGGGCGCTGGAATGGCAGGGACTGCTCGATCTCGGGTTCCTCTGGCTGGGTCGCGACTATCCCCGGGCAGGCGACGCCTTCGCCCAGGCGTTGGCCCTCGCCGAGCGGCATGGTGATCCTCGACGACTCGCCCACAGCCTCAATCGCCTGGGCAATTGGCATGTCAATCTGGATCAACCCGAGCCGGGGCAGGTGCTCCACCGACGCGCGCTCACCATCTTCGAAGCGCTCGACGACGAGGCCGGTATCGCCCAGACGCTCGATCTGCTCGCACTGGCGACCTACTTCCGTGGCGACCGGCGCGGCGGGATCGCCCACTTCGAAGGCGCGGCGAAACGCTACCGTGCCCTCGGTGACCGCCGGGGGCTGTCCTCCGTGCTGGCCGCGCTGACGCACCTCCGCCACGCCTCGCGCGTGTTTAGCACAATGTCCGGCGCGGACGAAGACGCGGACCGGGCGCGGGAGGAGGGAGAGGAAGCGGTCACGATCGCGCGGGCGCTTGGCTGGCGCGCCGGGGAGGCCTATGCCCTGAGCGAGCTGGCCGCCTGCCTTGCTGCCGAAGGAGAGTACGGGCGCGCGCTCGCCACCGCGCGCGAGGGACTGGCGATTGCCGAGGAGATCGAGCACGGACAATGGCAGGCCGTGAGCCAGGCTGCCCTGGCGGTCGTCCACCTCGACCTCCTCGATCCGGAGGCTGCCCTCCCGCACGCCGAACGGAGCTATGCCCTGGCGCGCGCTGCCGGCTCGCCCTTCTCAACCAAAATGTCCGGTGCGATCCTCGCGGCGGCGCACCAACTCGCGCGGGAACCGGAGCGCGCCGCAACCCTGCTGCACGATCTCCTGACACCCGACGCGCCTATCGCGTCCCTGACCGATTCGGCGTTGCTGCTGGCGCAAGGGGAACTCTGGCTGGAGAGCGGCGAGCCCGTCCGGGCACTTGGGGCCGCCGATCGACTGATCGCGTGGGCCGATGCGACGGGCGGGCCGGGCGTGGTCGCCAGCCCCTGGGCGCTGCGCGGGGAAGCACTCGCGGCGGTCGGGCACGTGGAGGAGGCCGAGGCGGCACTGCGCGCCGCGCTGGGAGCTGCCCGCGCACAGGGTTCCCCCGCGTATCGCTGGCGCGTCCACCTCGTTCTCGGCGACCTGCTGCGGGCACAGGCGCGCCGCGACGAAGCCGCGCGCGAATACGCCGCGGGACGCCACCTCGTCGAGCAACTGGCCACGCGTGTGGGCGAGGAGGGGTTGCGCGAGCGATTCCTGGCCAGGGCACTGGGACGCTTCCCCCCGCCGCGCCCATCCACGCCACGTCAAACCGCCAGGGAGGCATCCGGTGGTCTGACCGCGCGCGAGCGCGAGGTCGTCGCGCAGATCGCCATGGGCCGCTCGAACCGCGAGATCGCCGCGGCGCTGTATGTGAGCGAGCGGACGATCGAGGCCCACACCGGCCACATCCGCGACAAGTTGGGGCTTACCTCGCGCGCGCAGGTCGTCGCCTGGGCGATCGCGCGCGGTCTTGCCCGGGACGCGCACGCGTAAAGCGGCCGCCACGCATACTGCCCCACCACAAAAAGTACGTGCCGCCGATGCGCGGACATCCGTGCTGGCCCCGATTCGCCGGGCCGGTCCTCCCGCCAGACTGTGCTCGTCGGCGGATGTGGTACGGACCGGAAGGAGCATGGCAATGACCGCAACCGTGCAACCGATCGATCAGGCGGAGGCCGGTGCATTTGCGGGGAGGGTCCTGGGGGACATTGGCGCGAGCATGACGACGCTGCTCGCGATCCTCGGTGACCGCCTGGGCCTGTTCACCGCGCTCGCGGATATCGGGCCGGCCACCAGCGACGATCTCGCCGCCCGCGCCGGGGTCAGCGAGCGCTACGCGCGCGAATGGTTGGGCGGGATGGCGGCAGCGGGCTACATCGCGTACGACCCACCGACCGGTCAGTTCACGGTACCACCGGCACACGCGCCGGTGCTGGCCCGCGACGGTGGCCCGTTCTCCGTGGGCGGCGCCTATGAGTTGATGTTCGCGGAGATCGGGCAGATCGGCCGCCTCGCCGAGGTGTTCCGGACGGGTGAGGGCGTGCCGGCCGCCGCCTATGGTGCCTCCCTCTGGGAGGGCCAGGAGCGTTTCAGCCTGGGCTGGACCGACCATCTGCTCACGCAGGCATGGATCCCGGCGATGCCGGACGTGCGAGCAAAGCTGGAGCGCGGAGCCGCGGTGGCCGATGTCGGCTGCGGGTATGGTCGGGCTTTGGTCACCCTGGCGCGGGCGTACCCCGACTCGTACTTCGTCGGCTACGACAGCTACGAGCCGGCGATCGCCCAGGCGACTGCGAACGCACGGGCGGCGGGTGTGGCAGACCGGGTGCGATTTCAGCATCTGGATGTCACGCGCGGGTTGCCGGCCGAATACGACATCATCACGACCTTCGACGTCATCCACGACGCCAACGACCCGCTGGCGATGGCGCGCGCCATCCGGAAGGCGCTGAAGCCGGGCGGCAGCTACGTCTGCCTGGAGATGAACTGCTCAGATCGACTGGAGGAAAATGCCGGGCCGGTCGGTGCCCTCGGCCACGGCATCAGCATCCTCTACTGCCTGCCGGTGTCGCTCGCCGCCGGTGGCCCCGGACTCGGTACATTGGGTTTGCCGCATCCAAAGCTCGAAGCCCTCTGCCTCGCGGCCAACTTCACCGCTGTCCGGCGGCTGCCGCTGGAGCACCCGTTCCACAGTGTCTACGAGGTCAGCGCGTAGGGCAGCAGCGTACGGCGCCCCATCCACTGTCGCTCGACGAGTCTTCAGATAAGGAGATCCCATGGCAACGACGACCGCACACGACACCCAGACCGCCCGGACCCTCGCCGTGGTTCAGCAGGTTGAGGAGGCAGTCAACCGGCACGACGTCGAGGCGGTTCTGGCGCTCATGACCGAGGATTGCGTCTTTGAGAACACCTTTCCCGCGCCGGACGGGACGCGCCACGAGGGCCGCGCTGCCGTCCGCACTGCCTTCGCGGACCTCTTCCGCTCGTCACCACGGGCTAGCTTCGACCGCGAGGACTGCTTCGCCTGCGGTGAACGCGCGACCGTCCGCTGGCGCTACCACTGGATCGACGCGGACGGCACGCCCGGGCATGTGCGCGGCACAGACATCCTTCGGCTGCGCGACGGCAAGCTTGTCGAGATGCTCTCCTATGTGAAGGGCTGACGCGGGTTCGGCGGGAAATGCGTCGCTCCAGAGCCGACGTGCCCATACGGGCACGTCTCGGCGTTTTTCACCAGGTAGACCGGTTTTCAGCACCGCGACGCCGGAACGTCCCGCGGTTCACGGCTCGTGCCGCGCCTTGCCGGACCAGACGGTCTGGGGTCCCTGGCCGCGCCGCTCCATCCTCACACGTCGCCGCGCCCCAGCCGCGGCAGTCCCAGCGCCACCAGGCCGAGCACCACCGTGGCGACCCCGCAGGCGATGTAGAGCGCGCCCCAACCGGCCCGCTCGGCATAGAGCCCGGCCAGGGGGAAGGCGAAGATCATCGTCAGCGAGAAGAGCCACGACTCGACCGAGAGCAGGGTGGCCCGCTGGGCGGCCGGCATGCCGCGGCTGAGCCAGGCGCCCAGCAGCGGCTCGATCAGCCCGTAGGCCACCTGCGCCCCCAGGTAGGCCGTGATCGCCAGCGCCAGCCCCGGCCAGGCGGTCGCCGCGACACCGGCACCGGCGATGCCGGCCAGGATGGCGAACCACAGCCGGAAGCGCCCCAGCACCGCGATGCGTCCGGCCAGCCCGGCGCCCGCCGCGCTCACCAGCAGCGTGGCCGCCGCTACCAGTCCGATGCCGCTGTTGGACATCCCGCGCGCGGCGAAGGCGGCCTGGATGTAGAGGTGAGCCACGGTGCAGGCGGTCCAGAACAACCCGGAGAGGACCAGCATGGCCGACAGGGCTCGCCGCTCCGCCAGCGCCCGCCAGGCCTCGCCGACGTGGCGCCGCACCTCCCCGACCGCCGTGGCCGACGAGCGCTCGCGCTTCCCCTCGACCAGCCCGGCGGCCAGCCAGACGCCGCCCAGACCGATGCCGATGCCCAGGCCGAAGGGGAACCCGTAGCTCGCCTGAGAGAGGGCCGCGCCCAGCCAGGTCGCCGCCGCACCCACCACGTAGGCCGCGCCCAGCACTTTGCCCAGCACCCCGGCAAAGCGGGCGTGGCCGTCCGTGGTGTCGGTGTCGGCGCCGACCGCCTCGTAGAGCCAGGCGCGATCCGCCCCCGAACGGAAGCTGAAGGAGGCGCCGGAGAGGAAGAGCGATAGCACCACCAGCGGCAGCGAGGGCGCGGCCCAGAGGAGCGCCGACGAGACCGACACCAGCGCCGCGCCGGCCGCCAGCGACCAGCGGCGGCCGACCAGGTCGGCGAACGAGCCGGAGGGGAGCTCGAGCAGGACGTGGGCCAGGTGGAAGGCGGACTCAGCCAGGCCGATCTCGGCCAGGCTGTAGCCACGGCTCTGTAGATAGATGATCCAGATGGCGCTGTCGAACCGCGCCTCGGCGGTCAGCTGGAAGGCGTAGAAGCGCCAGACGTGGCCGGCTCCGCTGGCCGGAGGCGCGGCCGGTTCCGCGTCGAGCATGAGCGATGGTCCCCTGTCGCTGGCGGGAGGGGAGGTCTCGACGACGCCCGCTCCCACTGTCCACACGCGTCGGTGTCTTCAGGACAGTGGGGCGATGCTCGTCTTGTTGCTCTGCTCGATACGCCAGACGGCCTGGCGGTCGCCCGGCACGACAACCGGTGTCACCGGCACGCACCTCTCGCATGGGGATCGAACCGCGGGGGAGATGATAGCACGACACCGCACGTCTCCGCACTTGGTTCTGGTCTCCAGATCGACGGTT
>DATKRJ010000044.1:0-5644 GCA_035532355.1 Thermomicrobiaceae bacterium
GGCGTGTCGCTCGACAGGGATGGCTTTGTCCGCTTGAGTGGTGGGCATGTACCTGCGTGAGACGAAGCGGACGAACCGCGACGGTTCGGTGGTGGCCTACTTGCAGTTGGCGCACAACGAGCGCAGCCCGGAGACCGGTAACCCGATCGCGAGGGTGATCCACAATTTCGGTCGGGCGGAGAACGTCGACCGGCAAGCTCTGGCGCGGTTGGTGAGCTCGATCTCGCGGTTCCTCACCCCGGATCAGGCGGTGGGCGTCGCTGCCGGTGCGGAGGTGGAGATCCTGGACTCCCGGCACCTTGGTGGGGCCTGGACGTTGGACCGGATCTGGGAACGGCTCGGGATCGGCGCCGCGATCCGCCGGGTGGCGGTGGGCCGGCGCCTCGACGGTGAAATGGTCGAGCGGGTGGTGTTTGCCTTGGTGGCGCAACGGGCGTTGGCGCCGGGCAGCAAGCTGGCGGCCACGAAGTGGGTCGCCCAGCGGGTCGTGATCGAGGGCTGCCCGGGGTTCAGCGACGACGCCGCGTACGCGGCGATGGACTTCCTGCTCGACGCTCTCGATGAGATCGCTGCTGAGATCTTCGGCTCGGTCGCGCACCTGCTCAACCTTGATCTGGACATCATCTTTGTGGATTATCCGGCTAATCGGGGGTCTTCTTCGTCGCTTGCCGCGTAGCGACTGCGCGTTTGAGGGCGCGGAGTTCTTCGTCTTGCCGCCGGACTTTCGCGGCGACGGCCTCCAGAGATTGGCTGAGGTTGTCGACTTGGTCGGCGAGGCCGGTGAGGGTGAGCAGTTGGCCGTGGCGGGACCGGTAGGTGTCGATGATGCGGCGTAGCTCCCGGTCGCGGTAGCAGGTGGCGCGGCTGACGCCGCTGGCTTGCGCGACCCCGCTGAACGTGACGTCGCGATTGGAGGCGAGCAGTCGTTCGCAGGCGGCGCGGACCAGCTCCGCCGGTGCGTCGGTCATGACTGTTCGGCGGATGTCTGGTCGATCAGCTGGTCGAGCCGGTCGGCGAGCCGGCGGTGCCGCTGGGCTTCGGCCGTCCAGCCGCGGGTTTCCGCGTCGGCGGCCAGGGTGAGCGCGTCGACGCGTTGCGCGCCGAGGATGGCGAGGAAGCCGGGGTCGGTGCGGAAGTTCGGGCAGTGTTCGCAGATGTTGGCATACGGGCAGGATCCCTGCGCGGGCGCGCGCAGGCAGAACCCACCGGACAGCCGGGCCTTGATGGTCGGGGTGTCCTTCCAGTCCGCACCGCCGGTGATGGCGATCAGCGGCAGCGGCGTGCCGACCGCCGGCGCGGCCGGAGACGTCACCAGCTGGGCTTTGGTCTGTGCGAGCGCGCGTTCGTACTCCTCGCGGACGGTGGCGTCGAACAGCCGGCCATACCGAAGGCTCATAGCCGCGGACACGTGCCCCAGCAGTTGCATGAGCGCCTGCAGCGAGCAGCCTGCGTTGACTAGGGCGGTGGCGAAGGTGTGCCTCAAAGCATGTGGTGTGGCTTTGGGGATACCGACCGTCTGGCAGGTGCGGGCGAGTTCGTCGCGCAGCGCCTGCGCGGAGACGCATCGGCCTTGGTGGACGAGGAGGAAGTCGACCGGTCGTCCGGTGCGCGGATGCGGCAGTGGCCGACCGGGCGTGCGCCGGGCGACGATTCGGTCGACGATGGCCACCGTCTCCTCGTCGAGCGGGAACATTCGTTCCGTGGCCAGTTTGCCCAGCGGCACTTTCAGCCAGGCGCCGTGCCCGTCGATCTCGTGCACACAGTCCAGTTCCAGGTCCCGCAGCTCGCCGATGCGCAGTCCGGTGGCGCGGGCCAGCAGCAACGCGTCGGCGTGCAGCCTGACCAGTTGCGCCGCGCCAGTCGCGGAAAGCTTCTCCAGCGCCCCTACTAGCAAACGGTCGGCGTCCGGAGACAGGTAGCGGGGCAGCGGGTGAGCCAGCCGCGGGATGTCCCGGGAGAAAATCAGGGTGCGGGCCGGTGCCGCCGGCCAGCCCCACTCGGCGATGTCGGCGAGGAACAACCGGACGGTGAGGATCTGCCCGCGGCGGTGCCCGACCGAGATCGGCGTGCCGTCGGGGTGGCGGGCAGCGGCGAGTGTGGCCAGCCACGGCTCGATGTGCGCTCGCCGGTCGAGCTTGGTCAGATCGGTCAGTGGTGGGTGACAGCCGGCGAGGAATCGGCCGAAGCCGGCCAGGTTGCTGGCGATGGTCTTGACGGTGGCCGAGGCGCGGGTGGTCGCCGCATGGGTGAGGTAGTCGAGGAACAGCGTGCGCAGCGGCTCCGACACGCCGCTGTAGTGGCCTTCCAAGCTGCGGGCCCGACGCGGGTCCTCGGGCTCGGCGGGCAACACGCCGAGGTGAAACAGCACCCGGTGCGCTGCAGTGAGCAGGCCCCGGTCGTTCGCCCAACTGCTCGCGTTGCCTTTCACTTCGGCGTGCCGCCGGAACGCGGCGGCCAGCTCGTCGAGGTCGGCGAGGGTGAGGTCGCGCAGTGGACTGCCGGTTCGGATGAGCAGCCGGACGAGGACGCGCTCGGCTGCTCGTTTGACGGTGTGAGCGCTGTAGTCCAGGTCGGTGGCCGTAGCGGTGAAGGTAACGATGTCGTCGGCGAGCGGGCTGCGTCGCGCCTGGGCGAGCAGACCACCGATCTTGCGGACCAGGTAGTCATAGTCGGGCCGACATCGGCCGAACAACAGCAGGTAGGTGAGGAACGGCCGCTGGGACGCGGTCAACGCGAGTTGCACGTCAAGGGATTCACCGGCGAAGCTGGCCGGATCGGGCCAGCGGCCAAGAAACGCCCAGGCCGCGTTGACGTAGCAGGCCGAGCCCCGCCCGTCGACGGCCAGCCAGGCCTCGTAGTCGGTGATGAGTTCCGCCGCGCCCGCGACGCCGGCGGCTCGGCGGTCAGGCCCCGGCACGCTGCCGAGCCCGGGCCGCATCGTAGGCCGCGCGCACCCGCAGCGGCGCGAGGTGGATATAGCCGACCGAGGAGTCGACGTGCACATGGCCGAGCAGCTCCTGGATGACCGCCAAGTCGACCCCGGCCTCGGCCAGGGCAGTGCCGAATGAGTGTCGCAGGGCGTGTGGATGTCCGGTCGGCACCCCGGCCCGGTCTCGGTGGTAGCGGAAGATGGTGCGCAGCCCGGCCGGGGTGAGCGGCCGGCCGCGGTGCGGCCCTTTGGCGACCACGAACAAGGCAAGGCTGTCCGTCTCCGGTCGTTCAGCGAGCAGGTAGGTCTGGATCCAACCGGCCACCTCGGCGTCGACCGGCGTGCGCCGTTCCCGCCCGCCCTTGCCGGCCACCCGGGCCCAACCACGGCCGATGTCGACGTCCGCGACGGTCAGGGCGAGTACTTCGCAGCTGCGCAGCCCGGAGAAAAGCATCAGCCCGGCGATCGCCTTGTCCCGCCAGGTCCGCAGGCTCGCCAATAGCGCGGTCACCTCGACACGGTCCAACCCGCGCGGCAGCCGGCGTGGTTCACGGACCCGTAACGGGGACCGCGGCTGCGGCCGAGCCAGATGTCCAAGCAGCCCACCGCGAGCCGATGAGCTCACCCGTCGGGCCGCCGGCCCGCGCGGCATCGGATTGGCCGCCGTCGGCTCCCGCATCGCCCGGAACGCGAACAACCCGCTCACCGCGGCGAGCCGACGGTTAACCGTGGCCGGCGCCAGTCCCTGACATACGCCGAGGAACCGAAGCAGCGCCGGAGTGTCCACCCCTTCGACGGCAAGGCGTTCCTCGGCCAGCCAGCGGCAGAACGCCAACAGGTCGAAGGCGTAGGACCGGCGAGTGCCGTCCGCGTAGTGCCTGTCGGACAGGTAGCCGAGGTAATCGTTGACCAACTGCACCTCGTGACCCCCAACGCTCGATGCGAGGACCCATCCGCCGTCCCGCTCGACCACCCGCAGCTGTGAGGTGTCCGTCATGAGACACGTATCTAACAGGAGGGTGCTGAGAAGGCAAGAACCCCATGGGTATTGGCGTGTCGGGACTCTCTCACCCATCGGATTAGCCGGTAAAAGGAGACACCACCTCCACCTATTGGGAACTCGACGGCGCCGACGAGCTCGCCGACCTGCAAGACATCGTCGATGACGACGGCATCACCCGTCCGGTCGAGCAGGGCAAACGGGCGTTCGGACACTCGAAGGATCACCGCACCGACCTGCCGCAGGTCGTGATCGCGATGGCCGTCACCGCGGACGGCGTCCCGGTGCGGTGCTGGACGTTCCCCGGCAACACCAACGACACCTCGATCATCCGCACCGTCAAGGACGACCTGGCCGGCTGGAACCTGCACCGGATGGTGTGGGTCGCTGACCGCGGCTTCGCCTCCGCGACGAACCGGGCGTATCTGACCCGTGGTGGTGGGCACTACATTCACGCGGAGAAGCTGCGGGCCACCAACAGTGAAGCCGCTGCCGCGCTGGCCCGACCCGGCCGGTACCGGACCGTCGCCGGGAACCTGCGGGTGAAGGAAGTTGCCCTCGCCCCCGGTGGTGACGGTGACGGCGACGAAGGCGCACGGGTGCAACGGTTCGTGGTCTGCCACAACCCCGAGCAAGCCGGCCGGGACGCCTCGGTCCGTGACCGGCTGGTCGCGCACCTCGAGAGCCTGATCATTGGGTCAGACAGCTGGACCGAACGCCGCCGGGACGAGTTCGTCGGATCGCTGAAGACCAAACCGGGGTTGCGCCGGTATCTGCGCCGCACCAACGGTGGGCTGCTCCGGATCGACGCCGCCGCGATCAAACGCGAGTCGCACCTGGACGGCAAATGGTTGTTGCGCACCTCCGACACCACCCTCACCCCCGAGGACCTCGCCGCGGCCTACAAACAGCTGCTACAAGTCGAACGGGGCTGGCGGGACATGAAAGGCGCCCTTGGGCTGCGCCCAGTGTTCCATCACCGCGAAGACCGGATCCGCGCGCACGTCCAACTGTGCTGGCTCGCCCTGCTACTCCTACGCGTGGTGGAAAACGCCACCGACGACACCTGGCGCAACATCCGCCACGAACTCGACCGGATGCACCTGGTCACCCTCGCCACCGCCGACGGTCACGTCGCGCAACGCTCCGCGACCACCACCGGGCAGAAGACCATCCTCTCCGCCCTGAAGCTTCCCGAACCCGCCCGCTTCTTCGACTTCACAGTGCCCGAGAACAGCTAACCCACGCTCAGCACCCGGCCCTGTAGTAACACGACCCCACCGCGCCGTTCCGGCGTTTCCGCAGGTCACACGGCAAATTCAGCCCGCCGTGTGCTCATGATCTTCGGAAGTCCGGGCTGGGAGTCCTCGACCTGATCGCGGGCGAGGGGCGGCGGAGGGGGGCGGGCCGCCGGCGAGCTGCTTCTGGCCGTTCCAAGGTATCGAGACGGCGATCTATGTGGCCCTCGCCGACGTCCTCATCGCCGTCGCCTTCCGCGTCCTCGCCCGCCGCGACGCCTGACGAGCGCGCCGGCGGCCCTTCCGCGCCCGGCCACGGATGGCCCGAAAGAACTATCTTTTCGGATCCCCCCGGCGAATCGGACAAGGGTCGCCGAGATCTGCCGAGGTCTCCCGCATGGACACCGCACGCGCCGCAGACGCGAGACGCATCTCGATCGCGGTCGTGGTTGCCGGCCCGCTGTTGCCCCTGTCCAT
>DATKRJ010000045.1:0-7797 GCA_035532355.1 Thermomicrobiaceae bacterium
CGGCCGGCGTCTCGATCTCCACCACCGCCGACGACCAGCGCTCGTTCCCGGCACCTTCCGCCAGGCGCCAGCGGCCCAGGTGGTGCGAGCAGGCCGCCACCCCCGGCCGCAGCCCCTCCGTCGCCCACACCCGGTCGACGAAGTGCCCGATCTCCGTCTCTACCCGCACCAGGTCGCCCGTCGTCACCCCGATCCGTGCCGCGTCGCTGGGGTGCAGCCAGAGCGGGTTGGTGTGGCTGATCTCGTTCAGCCATTTCGCGTTGCCGCTCCGCGTGTGGATCAACGTCGGGATCCGGTAGTTCGGCAGCAGCACCATCTCGCCCGCCGCCGCGTCGATCCGCGCCGGCCCGACGTGGCTCTCCAGATACGTCGGGATGGCGTACTCCGGCCAGCCCCAGTCCCACAGCGTGCGCGAGAAGAACTCGAACCGGCCCGAGGGCGTCGGCATCCCCCGCAGCGCCGCGCCGTCCACCATCACCCCGACCGGACGACCGTCCACGGCCGTCGGCGCCGGCAGCGGCGTGATCTCCGGCCCGTGCGGCCGCGGGCTCGGGCTCACGATCACCCCCGTCGTCGGGTCGACCCGCGCCCCGGCCAGCTCCGCCGCCGGCACCGGCTCGTCGTACTGCCGCATCGGCTGCTTCGTGATCTCGAACGCGCCGTACTTCCGCATGTAGCCCAGCGGCGTCAGCCCCTCCGCCGCGGCCGCCTCCGGTAGCCCCGGCACCGAGTGCTCGAAGATCCAGCCGTAGTACTCGTCGACCGTCACCTTCTGGCCCGGTCGGTAGGGTGACTCGTAGAACCTGCGGATGCCGAGCGAACCGTCCGGGTCGATCCGCCAGGACAGCTCGATCCAGAACTCGTTCTCCTCCCACACCTCCCCCGGGTTCGCCTCCCAGGTGCGCTCGACCTTCTGGCCCAGCTTCTCCATCGCCACCCGCACTACCGGCTGGCGGAAGCCGATCCACTTCGCCGCGTGCGTCTCGTAGGAGAAGGTGTCGTGCCGCTCCGGGCTGTGGCCCATCGGCAGCACGTAGTCCGCGAACCAGGCACTCTCGCTCCAGGTCGGCGTCAGCGCCGTGTAGAGCTCGACCTTCGACTCGTCCTTGAGCGCCTCGATCCAGGCGAAGCCGTCCGGGTTGGTCCAGACCGGGTTGTAGACCCGCGTGAAGTAGGCCGCCAGCTTGCCCCGCCCCTCTTTCAGGAAGTAGGGCAGCAGGATGCTCATCTCGTGGTGCGCCAGCGGGAACTCCAGCGGCCAGGTCAGCTCGTTCCACACCGTCTGCTTCGGCGGCTCGGCGAACGGGCGCGGCACGAACTTGTCCCACACGTTCGGCGCCACCCCGCCCTCGGTGCCGATACTCCCGGTCAGCACGTTCAGGAAGAAGAGCGCCCGCGGCACGGCCCAGCCGCCCAGGTGGCCCGCCGCCGCCGCCCGCCAGTTGTGGCTGGCGAAGCCGGAGCCCGCCCGCCCGATCTCGTGGGCGATCTCGACGATCGTCTCCGCCGGGATGCCGCTCTCGGCCGCGGCGTACTCCGGCGTGTAGCGCGCGTACGTCTCGCGCAGCGACTCGACGAAGCGCTCGAAGGTCACCGGCTCACCCGGGTGGACGACCCGCAGGTACTCCTCCCAGTTGGTCCAGCGCCGCACGAACTCCCGGTCGAATAGCTCCTCCTGGAGCAGCACGTTCGCCATCGCCAGCAGCGCGGCGGCCTCCGTCCCCGGCCGGGTCGGCAGCCAGTAGTTCGCCATCGAGGCGGTGTTGGAGAGGCGCGGGTCCATCACCGCGATCTTCGCGCCGCGCGTCTTGGCCTCGATGATCCGCTGGGCGTGCGGGTTGAAGTAGTGGCCGCTCTCCAGGTGCGCGCTGATCAGCAGGATGAAGCGCGCGTTGGCGTAGTCCGGCGACGGCCGGTCGATCCCCATCCACATCGCGTAGCCGAAGCGCCCGCCCGAGGAGCAGATGTTGGTGTGCGAGTTGTGCCCGTCGATGCCCCAGGACTGGAGCACCCGCTCCATGTAGCCGTCCTCGCCGGGGCGGCCCACGTGGTACATCACCTCGTTCGGCCGGCCGTCGACCAGCGCGCCGCGGATCTTGGCCGCGATCGCGTCGAGCGCCTCGTCCCAGGTCGTGCGCTCCCACTGGCCGGCGCCCCGCGCTCCCACCCGCTTCAGCGGGTAGAGGATGCGCTCCGGGTCGTTCACCTGGTTGATCGTCGCCGGGCCCTTGGCGCAGTTGCGACCGCGACTGCCGGGGTGGAAGGGGTTCCCCTCCAGCTTGCGGATCTTCAGCGTCTCTCGATCGACGTAGGCCAGCAGGCCGCAGGCCGACTCGCAGTTGAAGCAGGTCGTCGGCACGATCATGTAGCGCCGCTCGCGCCGCTCCGGCCACGCCTGCGGGTCGAGTTCGACCCAGTCGTCCCAGCGCTCGGGCGGTGGGTAGGAGATCAGCCCGCTGGTGCGCTCCGGCCGGAACGGCTCCTCCACGGTTCGCGGTCCGCCCGGCCGGCGCGTGCCCGGCTCCGTGCTCGGCACGACCGCCGGCTCGACCGCCGGCGGCGCCACCGCGGCTCGCTTCCGATCCCCGCGCTCGGTGCTCACCATCAGCTCCGCGCTCCCTCTCATGTCCATGCCAGATCACCCTGCTTCGTTCTCTGTTGAGACGCGGGCGTGCTGCATCGCGCCCCTACGACGTCTCGTTGCCGCTCCGACGGCCGGCCTCTTCCGCGATCCCCGGCGGCCTCGACTACGGCGTCGCCACCAGGCCGGGCACCCTGCTCATCACCCGCACGACGGCCACCACCGCGCCCCGTCCCACATCCTCTGCGTCCAGTAGGGGCGGGTTTCAAACCCGCCCTCGTGACCCCCGCCCTCATCCCACCCCGTGCGCGTCGACCGCCCGCGCGGCTCGTAGGGGCGCGATGAATCGCGCCCGCGTGACCCGGTCGCCCCTGGCCCCGCTCGTCAGCTCAGCGGCACGTCCTGGCCCGCGCTCACCCAGATCCGCTCGTACGACCAGAGACCAAACAGCGCCGCCACCGCCGCCAGTACCCCCGGCGCCGCCACGGCACCCGTCCCGAACAGCACCGCCACCAGCGCCAGCGGCACCAGCGTCCCCAGCAGCAGTACCGCGCCCCAGAACGCGCCCCGGTAGGGCCCGGCCGTGATCAGCTCCACCGTCCGGCGCACCTGGCTGTTGACGTGCGGCACCGTCAGCTCCGTCCCCAGCAGGCCGGTCGCCACCAGTAGCCCGCCGGCCAGCACCGCCGCCAGCACCTTCAGGTCGTGCGTCGGCGCGCCCGCCGCCACTCCCACCAGCAGCAGCGCCGAGGCCCCCGCCACCGTCGCCTGCGCCAGCAGCTGCGGCAGCAGCAGCGGGCTTTGCCAGAAGTCGCGCCCCTCCGCCTGGGCGAACAGCAGCGCCGTGTAGCCCGCCGTCGCCACCGCCAGCGGGATCCCGATCACCATCAGCGCCGTCTGCAGGCCGTCCAGCCCCAGCGCCGCCGCCAGCAGCCAGAGGAACGCGATCCCCCCGGCCGCCGTCAGGATGTAGCCGCCCCAGACCAGCCACGAGGTCGGGTTCGGCCGCGTCAGCAGGTACCAGAAGCGATCCGGCCGCTTCAGGTCGACCACCAGCAGCACCGCCGTCACCGCCAGGAAGGCCATCCCGACGACCGGCGCGGCCACGGCGAAGGTCGCGTGGCTGGCCCCCCAGCCGAACAGCAGCAGCACCGCCGCGATCGTCAGCGCTCCGGCCGCGATCGACTTCGTCCAGAGATAGGTCGCCACCTTCCAGCCCCACGGCTTCGGGTGGTGGACGTCGTAGGCCACCGTCGGCTCGACCGGCCCGGCGATCAGACCGTCCGCCTGCACCGCTTCCGCCGGCCGCCCGTCCGGCCGCACCTCGCCCCACAGGTAGCCGGACCCGCGGGTGGCCGCCTCCGGCGTCAGCCCGGCGTCGTCGGCCCCGATGTAGAAGACTTTCGGCCGGGTCCCCTGCTCGGGCTTGCGCACGCTCACCTGCTCGCGCGAGACGATCTGCGCCAGCTCGCTGAAGGGGTCGTCGAGGTCCCCGGCGATGATCGCCTTCTCCGGGCACACCACCACGCAGGCCGGCAGCAGCCCCTGGTCCACCCGGTGCGCGCAGAAGTTGCACTTGGCGGCCGTGTGCTGGTGCGGGTCGATGTAGAGCGCATCGTAGGGGCAAGCCTGCATGCACGACTTGCAGCCGATGCAGGCCGCCGGGTTGAAGTCCACGATCCCGTCCGGCCGCTTGAAGAGCGCCCCGGTCGGGCAGACGGTGACGCAGGGAGCGTCCTCGCAGTGGTTGCAGCGCAGCACCGTGAAATAGCGCCGGGTGTTCGGGAACTGCCCCTTCTCGATGTACTTGACCCAGGTCCGGTAGACGCCGAGTGGAACCTCGTTCTCCGACTTGCAGGCCACCGTGCAGGCGTGACAGCCGATGCACTTGCGGTGGTCGATCGCGAACCCGTATCTCATCTGGCGCGTGTCCCCCTCACCGGCTCACCGCCTCGTCGTGCGGTCATGGCCTGCTCTCCGGCCGTGGGCTTGCCGGGCATGACGTCCCCGGGCGCGTCTCTCGTCGGGTGGATCGGACGTGGTCCGCCGTCGACCGCCGGGCAGCATACCACCTTGGCCCGCGATCTCTCGCCTGTGCGGCCCGCCAGCTACCACGCGGTGGACGGCGTCTCCAGCGGCAGCCCCGCCTCCGTCCAGGCGCTGGTGCCGCCGGTCAGGTTGAGCGCCGCGATGCCGCGCCGCAGCAGCAGGCTCGCCCCCAGCGCGCTCCGGTTGCCGCTGTTGCACACGGCCACCACCGGCCCGGACAGCCCGGCGAGCGCGCTCGACGTCGGGATCTCCCGGTACGGGATCACCCGCGCCCCGGCAATCGTGCCGCCGCCGGCCACGACCTCGCGCGGCTCGCGCACGTCGACCACCGCGCCGATCTCGCCGGTCCCCAGGCGCCGCGCCGCGTCGGCCGGCTCGACCGTCGGCAGCGCCGTGACCGGCAGCCCGGCCGCCGTCCAGTCCGCCGCCGTGCCCTCGAGCGACGCCAGCGGGTTGGTCATGCCGAGCACCATCAGCGAGTCGACCGCCGCCAGCAGGTCCTCCTCGTCGGCGGCCAGCAGCAGCAGCGGCACGTCGGATCGGACCAGCCACGACACCATCACGCCGAACTGCCCGTAGCCGATCGGCGCGTTGATCGCCCCGGCCAGGTGGCCGCGGGCGAAGTCCGGATAGTCGCGGCCGTCGACGACGACCAGTCGGGTCAGCCGCGGCGCCGCCTGGACCGGCGTTACTCGCTCGATCTCCGGGCGTCGCTCCGGCCCGCCAAGCCGGTTGAGCTCCACGATGCGGCCCATGTTCGGCGGTCGCGGCGGCAGGTCGGCCACGATCTCGCGCACGAACGCCGCGCGATCGGTGATCGCCAGCGCGGCGTTCGTCGCCCGCTCGCGCTCCAGCGTCGTCGAGGGATCGGGCGCGATCTGCCGCCCGCAGAGCGACCCGGCGAGGTGGCCCGGCAACACCTCCAGCGTCGGATCGAGCGAGAGCAGCCGCCCGTGCAGGCTGTCGAACAGGTCGGACGCCAGCGTCGAGGCCTCGCTGCCGTGCAGGTCCGGCCGCCCGATGTCGCCGACGAACAGGGTGTCGCCCGTCAGCAGGCGCGGGGGATCATTTCCCCCGGCGTCGCACACCAGCAGGCTGATGCTGTCGCGGCTGTGGCCCGGCGTGTGGAGCACGCTGATGCGAGCTGGGCCGACGGCCAGCTCGTCGCCGTCGTCGAGGTCCGCGTGCGGGTAGGACGCCTGCGCCTCGCGATGGATGTGGATGGTCGCCCCGCTGCGGCTCGCCAGCCGGGTAGCGCCCGAGACGTGGTCGGCGTGGGTGTGGGTCTCGATAACGTGGGTGATCGCGAGCCCCTGCTGGCGGCAGAGACCCAGGTACTGGCGCACCGCGTCCCAGCGCGGGTCGACCACGGCGCAGACGCCGTCGCCGCCGACCAGGTACGAGGCGCAGCCGATGTCGGGGAGGCGGATCTGTCGGAAGTACATGCTCGGCATGCTCACTCGTCCTCGTCGTCCCAACCGGCCTTCTCCACGTAGAAGGTGAAGACCCCATCTGCCTCGGTCTGCCGTAGCAGCCGGTGTCCCGTCTGCTCGGCCCAGGCCGGGATGTCGCGGCAGGAGCCGCGGTCGGTGGCGCTGATGGCGATCACCTGGCCGCGCCGCAGGCGCTTGATCGCCCTGGCGACTGACAGGACCGGCATCGGGCAGAGCAGGCCTCGCGCGTCGAGCTCTTGATCGACCGGGATGGAAGCCGACACGGTGCGTTCCTTTCCACGTGCTCCGAGTGCCCCGCGTGCTCCGCCTGAGCCGCGGGTCATCGGCCGGCGGGACGGGCCTCCGGTCAGATGACCAGGGTGGTGTGGGCGCTGCTGGCGAACGCCAGGAACATCGCCGCCGCCCTGGTCGCCAGGATCGGAGGCGGGCAGGCCATGTCCACGGTGCCCTTGGAGGCGTTGATCGCCACCCTGCGCCTCGAGGGGACGACGAGCCGGCTGAAGCCGACATCGCCGGCCCTCCGCGCCACTGGGAAGTCTTGCCGTACCAGGGTACCGTATTACTACGGTAGCAGTGCGACCCGGCGAAGTCAAGATGTCATTACATTCCGCGCCGAATTCACCCGCCGCCGCGGCGAGCGACCACGCACCGGCCGGCGGCACGCGGGCCGCGATACGATTGCACGGAGCGCAAGGTGGCGCTGTTCCCGCCGGACCTGTCGCTGTCGCCCAGAGAAAGACGGGGATGGAGATCGCGATCGAGCCCTTTGCGGCGGACACGCGAGGACTGCTGGCCGCCGCCCGCGTCTACTACATGGTTTGGGGCGAGGTCGACGGCCTGTCCTACGTGGACGCCGTGACGAACATCTCGCGTCACTCCCGCTATCCCGGGTTCCGTGGGCTGTTGGCTCGGAACGGCGCGGACGGCGCGGTCCTGGGGATGGTCTACGGCCATACCAGCCGGCCGGGACAGTGGTGGCACGAGCGGGTCTTGCCGGTGCTGCCCGGAGACCACGCCGACTGGTTGGACGACTGTCTGGTGGTCGTGGAGCTGGTGGTGCGTGGCAGCTATCGACGACGCGGCATCGGACGGGAGCTCCTGCGAACCGTTGTGCGGGAGCGGCCGGAAACCCGCGCCGCCCTCTCGACCGAGCGGGACAACCTCAGCGCCCGCGCGCTGTACACCTCTGAGGGCTGGCAGGTCCTGGTGGATCCGATGCGGTTCGTCCCCGACACTCCGGAGTACGTGATCCTGGGGCGGACGCTGCCGTAGCCGCCGTCAGCCCGCGTCCGGCATGAGGTCGGCGTCGGCCAGTCGCGCGACGAGCCGCGCCACCTCGTGCGGGCCGTGCTTTCCGAGTCCGCGCGCGCAGGCCGCGGTGTAGAACTGCAGGGCCAGCGTCGTCAGCGCCAGGGGCACTCCCAGGTCGGCGCCCAGCGCCGCCGCCAGCCCCAGGTCTTTGCGCATCAGCTCCAATTTGAAGCCCACCACACCGTTCGCCTCCCGCAACAGCTTGGGGACGGCGTCCGACCATGCAGCCGAGTTGCCGGAGCTGCCGGACACCACCTCGCCGAGCAACCCGAGATCGGCGCCTGCCTTGGCGGCCAGCGACAGCGCCTCACCGACCAGCACCAGCGCCGTGCCGTTCAGCATGTTGTTGACCAGCTTGAAGACCTTGCCCATCCCGACGTCGCCGACGTGGTAGACGCTGCT
>DATKRJ010000046.1:0-4979 GCA_035532355.1 Thermomicrobiaceae bacterium
TTCTCGGCCCAGAACCTGCGGCTGGCCAACCTCGTGCAGCAGGACGTGGTCGCCGCGCTGCACGATGCCGGCTATACGACTCCCGATCGCGGCATCATCGACGACGCGGACCTCCAGACGGAGAGCCTCGGCGCACTGCCCACGACCTACAATCACCTGGCACTCCTCGGACCGGCGGTACCCGGGCAACTCCAGCCCAGTGAGATCCCCGGTGTCCTCAGCGAGCCCCTGTTCCTCTCCGATCCGGCGGAGGCAGTCGCGGCCCTCGACCCCGCGATGCAGAACCTGATCGCCGCGGGCTACGCCCGGGCGATCGAGCAATACTTGAGCGTCCAGCACCCCTGACCCCGCGGCTGTCCGGCGCCATCGCGCCGCGCCGGTGTACCATCGGCGCCGGCGGTTCAGCGCGCGCGACGGGGGTAATGGTGGCGACGGATCGGGTCTTCCTGGAAGGCATGGTCTTCTACGGCTACCACGGCGTCCACGTCGAGGAGCGTCGGCTCGGCCAGCGCTTCGTCGTGGATCTGGTGGTGTCCTGTGACCTGCGACCTGCCGGCCAGAGCGACCGGGTAGAGGAGACGGTGAGCTACAGCGACCTCTACCGCATCGCTCGCGAGGTGGTCGAGGGTCCGCCGCGTGACCTGATCGAAGTGGTCGCGGAGCATATCGCCGGAGAGGTCCTGCAGCGGCTGCCGCTGGTCGAGGACGTGCAGGTGACCGTGCGCAAGCCCGGCGCGCCAATCCGGGGGAGCGTGCTCGACGCGGTCGGGGTCAGCATCCGGCGTGTTCGCGCCGCGAGCGAGACCGGCGGCCCGCCGCGTTCCGCGCAGGACACGCGATGAGTTCCGAGCTGGCCCCCCTCCGGATGCCCGCCTTCACCTGGGAGTGGGGCCGCCGCACCTACGTCATGGGTATCGTCAACGTCACGCCCGATTCGTTCAGCGGCGACGGTCTGGCGGGCCAGGACACCGAGGCCGTGGTCGCGCGTGCCCGGGCAATGGTCGCGGCGGGCGCGGACGTGATCGACGTGGGCGGCGAGTCGACGCGCCCGGGGCACCGGCCGGTCGACGCCGACGAGGAGCTGCAACGCGTCGTCCCGGCGATCACCGCGCTGGCGGCCGCGCTCGCGGTGCCGATCTCGATCGACACCTCCAGGGCGGTCGTGGCCGAGGCCGCGCTGCGCGCGGGGGCGAGTATCGTGAACGACGTGCGCGGCCTGACCGCGGACCCGGAGATGGCCGCGGTCGCCGCCGCGGCGAGGGTGCCGGTGGTGATCATGCACGACCGCCGAATCGAGCGGGTCGAGCGCCTGATCCCCGACGTCACCCGGGAGCTTGGCGCGCGCATCGAGCGCGCGCTGGCGGCCGGTATTGCCTGGGAGCACATCATCGTCGACCCCGGGTTCGGCTTCGGCAAAACGGCCGAGCTCAACCTGGTCCTGCTCAGGAGGCTGCGCGAGCTCACCGCGCTGGGCCGCCCCATCCTGGCAGGTACGTCGCGCAAGGGCACCATCGGGCGCGTGTTGGGGGTCGGACCGGAGGACCGCGTCGAGGGGACGGCTGCCACCGTCGCGCTCGCCATCGCCAACGGCGCCGACCTCGTGCGCGTCCACGACGTGCCCCAGATGGTGCGGGTGGTGCGCATGACCGATGCCGTGATGCGCGGCTGGAGCCCGGACTGATGGCTGTCGCGTGGATCGGGCTGGGCGCGAACCTCGGCGACCGGGAGGCCACGTTGCGGGACGCGGTGCGGCTGCTGCGCCGCCTCGGGCGCGTTGCCGCCGTGTCCTCGCTCTACGAGACGGCGCCGGTCGGTTATCTCGACCAGCCGTCGTTCCTGAACGCGGTCGTGGGGCTCGAGACACACGCCAGCGCTGAGACAGTGCTGCTCGTGCTGCAGGGCATCGAGCGCGCTCACGGCCGCCGGCGGACGTTCCCGAACGCGCCGCGCACGCTCGACCTGGACCTGCTCCTCTTTGACGGCCGTGTACTCGACGAGCCGAACCTGACGCTGCCGCACCCGCGCCTTCACGAGCGAGCTTTCGTCATGGCGCCGCTGGCCGAGGTCGCGTCACGGCTGCGCCATCCGAGGCTGGGCCGGACGATGGCGGAGCTGGCCGCCGCGCTGGGGGACGTCTCCGGCGACGTCCGGCGGATCGCCGGTCCGGAGTGGGCCGACGACGGCGCGCTGTCTGATCCCGACATCGGTTCATGTGTATTGTAGGAGCGAGTTTTCAAACTCGCCCCTACAGCTGGCTGTCAGGTTCGGGCCGGCTTCAGCCGTCAAAACCGATTGACGGCCACCGAGCGGACTCAGCGGTGCCCGTTGCCGTGCGTCGCGTTCCAGACCTTCTCGGCCGAGAACGGGATGTCGAGGTGGGTGATGCCGAACGGCTCGAGAGCGTCGATCACGGCGTTGGCCGTGGCCGGCGTCGAGCCGATGGTCGCCGCCTCGCCGATCCCCTTGGCGCCCAGCGAGTTGATCGGGGTGGGGGTGACGGTGTTGTCCGTCTCGAAGAACGGGAAGTTGTGCGCCTTGGGGATAGCGTAGTCCATCAGGGTGCCGGTCAGTAGCTGTCCGCTGTCGTCGTAGCGGATCTCCTCCAGCAGCGCCTGGCCGATGCCCTGCGCCAGCCCGCCGTGGACCTGCCCCTCGACCAGCAACGGGCTGATGCGCGGGCCGCAGTCGTCGACCGAGAGGTACTTGAGCAGCTTGACCTCGCCCGTGTCCGGGAAGACCTCGACCACGGCGACGTGGGTGCCGAAGGGGAAGGTGGCAGCGGACGGACTGAAGAAGTCGGTCGTCTCGAGCCCCGCCTCGATGTCGGCGGCCAGGCGGCCGCTGTAGGCCATCTCCGCGATCTCGGCCAGGATGACGCCGCGGTCGGGCGCGCCCTTGACCCGGTACTTGCCGTCGGCGAACTCGATGTCGTCGAGGGACGCCTCGAGCATGGTCGCCGCGATCCGACGGGCCTTCTCCCGGATCTTGTCGATGGAGAGCATCAGGGCGCCGCCGCCGACGGCGAGGCCGCGGCTGCCCATCGTGCCGTTGCCCTCGGGCGTGTTGCCGGTGTCGCCGTGGTGCACGACCACGCCGTCGTAGTCAGCGCCCAGGTTGTCGGCGACCAGCTGGGCGAAGGTCGTCTCCTGCCCCTGGCCGTGCGGGGAGATGCCGGTGAAGACTGAGACGGAGCCGGTCGGCTCGACGCGCACGGTCGCGCTCTCCCAGGGCCCGAAGCCGCAGATCTCGACGTAGGAGGCCAGACCAATCCCCAGGTAGCGGCCCTGCTTGCGGGCCTCCGCCTGCTCCCGGCGCAGCTGCTGGTAGCCCGCCACGTCGAGCGCCTTGTCGAGCGCCCGGGCGTACTCACCGGTGTCGTACGTCGCGCCGGTGACGGTGGTGTACGGGAACTGGCCCGGATCGATGAAGTTGCGGCGGCGCACCTCGACCGGATCGACCTTGGCGGCGTCGGCCAGCAGGTCCATCGCTCGCTCGACGTAGTAGGCGGCCTCGGGGCGGCCGGCACCGCGGTAGGCCGCGACCGGCATCGTGTTGGTGTGGACGCCGAGGGCGTGGGTCTCGATCGCGGGGATGTCGTAGCACCCGACCGCCATCGAGGCGGTCGTCGACGGGAGGAAGCTCCCGCGGCTGTCCGCGCCGAAGTCCTGGATAACGGTCATGCGGTAGGCGCGGATCTTGCCGTCCCGCTCGGCCGCCACCTCGATGTCGGCGATCTGGGCGCGGCCGTGATTGGTGACCTGGAAGTTCTCGCTGCGGGTCTCGACCCACTTGACCGGGCGCTTCAGTCCCCAGCAGATCGCCGAGACGACCAGGTCCTCCGGGTAGGCGCCGATCTTGACGCCGAAGCCGCCGCCCACCTCGGGCGCGATCACCCGTACCTGACTGACGCCGAGCTTGAGCGCCGCGGCGATCGCCTTGCGGCTCCAGTGCGGCGCCTGGGTCGAGGCCCAGACGGTCAGGCCGCCGGTCGTCGGGTCCGGCGCGGCCGCGACCGCGCGCGGCTCCATCGGCACGCCGGAGACGCGCTGGCTGCGAATGCGCTGCTTGACAACCACGGGGGCGTCCTTGAAGGCGGCTTCGACGTCGCCCTGGACGTGGGTCTGGTTGAGCGCGATGTTTTTGGCGGTGCCGGAGTAGATCTCCGGGGCGCCGTCCTTCATGGCGTCCTCGATGGTCGTCACGGCCGGCAGTGTCTCGTACTCGATGGTCACGGCATCGGCCGCGTCGCGGGCCGTGTAGGCCGAGTCGGCCACGACCGCGACGATCGGCTGGCCGAGATAGCGGACGGTGTCCGTCGCCAGGGCGTCGATGCTGGCGCTCCCCTCGCCCTCGCTGGAGGTGCCAAACTGGAGGTTGGCATAGCGCTGCAGCTGGTCCGCGGTCACGACCTCGACGACGCCGGGCATCGCCGCCGCCTGCGCCGTGTCGATCTTGGTGATGCGCGCATGGCCGTGGATGCTGCGCACGAAGACCACGTGGAGCATCCCCGGCAGGTGCACGTCATCGACGTAGGTCGACGACCCGGTGATGAGCCGCGGGTCTTCCTTGCGACGGACGCGCGCCCCAACGTACTCGCTGACCACGAGAATCGGCATGGTGTTGTCCCTTCCCTCCGGACCCGGCCGGCGACTGCCGGCCGCCGATCACGCACATCATGCGTCCAGAGCAACTCCCATTGTACGGACCGTTCGCCCGCCCGTCGACGGGCGGGGACGCCGTTTTCGCACGGCATCCTGCGTTCTCGATGGCCGCCACGGTGGGGACGCGGCGGGCGCCGGGGCGCCTCATGCCGAGGCCGTCAGCGCCTGACACCTCTCGCCCCGCCGCTCCAGCTCATAGAGCCCGCACTCGGGCGCGGCGTCGCGCAGCACCGCCGCCGTCTCCGGGTGACAGGTGAAGAGCAGCACCTGGTGGTGGTCGGCGAACCCGGCCAGAGCCCGGGCGACCGCGTGGGCGCG
>DATKRJ010000047.1:0-5353 GCA_035532355.1 Thermomicrobiaceae bacterium
CAGCCCGAGCATGGTCACGTCCGGGTCGAACAGCACCGTGTCGAGGTACATCGCGCGGAAGTACTCCATCGGCGTGCGCTCGAGCTTGCCCGCGATCTCGGGATAGATGGCGTAGCCGCGCTCGATCCGCTCCGCCATGTAGGGCAGCACGCCCCCCAGATGGGTCTGCATAAGTTTGAGGCGCGGGAAGCGATCGAGCACGCCGGCCAGCACCATGCGCGCAGCGGCCAGAGTCGTGTCGTAGGCGAAGCCCAGTAGCGCGACCAGCCGGTAGTCGTTCATATAGCTCGAGAAGGCCGGCCCGGTCGGGTGAACCATGATCGGCACGTCGAGTGCTTCGGCCGCCTCGTAGATCGGCCAGAACTTCTCCATCTCCAGCGTGTCGCCGTTGACGTTGGAGAAGATCATGGCGCCGACCAGGCCCAGTTCACCCACGGCGCGCTCGAGTTCGCGGGCGGCGGCGTCCGGCGCCTGGAGCGGCAGGGTGGCCATGAACTGGAAGCGGTCCGGATAGCGCCGGCGAAGGTCGGCGTACTCGTCGTTCACCAGCCGCGAGAGCTCGATGCCGTAGTCGGGCTTCTCGACGTGCACTCCCGGCGTCGTCAGCGACAGCACCGACATGTCGACCTTGAACTGGTCCATGTCGCGCAGGCGCGCGTCGACGAAGCGGTGCGCGTCGGCCACGACGTTGTAGTCGCCGGCGTAATTGACGAGCATCTGCCCCTGCTCGTCGTAGGTAATCGAGGCGTGGTCGCTGCGCTGCTCGATCGCCTTGAGGTATTCCGACGGATAGAAATGGGTGTGCACGTCGATGCGCATCCGGTTCCCCTCCACGACTGTACCGGGAGCCGCCGCCCCGGGGCGTTACCTGCCATGGGTCCCATGAGCGTCGGGATTGGCGCGTATGGTAGCACACCACGGCGCGCCGCTCGCGCCCCAGGGAGAATCACTCACCGCCGGGCGTCAAGCGGTGTGTGCGGCGCATCCGGTGGACGGCGACGCGCGTCCCCTCGTCGCGCGGGTCCGGCCAGGGGCCGTCCCAGACGCCGAGAGGGGGCTCCGCGGCCCAGCCTCGCGCCGCGGCGTGCTCGATGAAGCGGCCGGCGACAGGGCGTCCCGGCTCGGCCAGCAACAGCATGCCGCCGGTAGCCACGAGACGGCCCAGCAGCGCCAGGAGCGGCTGGACGTCGCGCGACTCATAGAGCACGTCGGCGGCGAGGACGACCGGGAAGCTCTCTCCGGCCGCCGCGAACAGCTCCTCCGGCGGCTGCCGCCAGTTGATCTGGAGCGCCGCCGGCTCGACGCCGGCGTTGGCGAGCGTGTTGTGGCGGCACAGCAGCAGTGACTCCGGCGCGTAGTCGGTCACCGTCAGCTCCGCCCCGGCCAGAAGCGCCGCGATCGCCGTCACGCCCAGTCCGCAGCCGAGCTCGAGGACGCGCCGGCCCCGGACGAGCTCCGGTGCCTCGAGCAGGGCGTCGGCCAGCGCAATGCCGCTCGGCCAGAGCTCGGCCCAGTACGGCAGGTTCTGCTCCGGGTCATGCTCGACCGCGTCGATCAGGCGGTCGAGGTCCTCAGGCTGGAGGATGTCGAAGGACCGCCCGGTCCGCGGCAGAAGCACCGCGACGTCTGCCAGCGGACCGACCGGATCGAGGCAGCGGCGCAACCGGGCCAGCCGGTCCGCGACCGTGGCCGGCGTGACCCCATCCGGAGGCGAGCACTCGGGTAAGCTCTCACTCAATCGGCCGCGTCTTTCAGACTGCCCACGCGCTTGATGCCGACCAGGACCCGGTCGCTCCCGACCTTGACCTCCTCGGTGTGCAGACCGTCGGACTCAGGCTCGCCCGGCGTCAACTCCGTGCAGAGGGTCTCTCCCTTGATGTAGGGGGCAAAGCGCGCGATTGCGTCGGCGGGCTCGCCGCTCGCCCGGTAGACGGCCTCGATGGTGTCCTCGATCTGCAGGCCGGCGCTCTTGCGCGCATCCTGCACGCCGCGCACGAAGTCGCGCGCCAGCCCCTCGAGACGCAGCTCCGGCGTGATCGTCAGATCCAGCGCGACCAGGAAGTCGCGATCCTCCGCCACGGCGAAGCCTGGGCGATCCTTGACCTCGACCAGCACTTCCTCGGGCATGAGCGCGATCGGCTCGTCGTCGACCTGGAGCGTGACCGGCCGGCCCGCACGCTGCAGTTGAGCCAGGCGCGACGGTTCCGACTCCTGCAGCGCGCGACGGATGGCGCCCAGGCGCGGCCCGTACTTCGGGCCCAGCAGTGCCAGGTTTGGGCGCACCGTGTAGCTCACGTAGTCCTCGGGTCGCTCGATGACCTCGAACTCCTTGACGTTCAGCTCGTCGAGCAGCTGCTCCTGCAGCCGCTCGACGGCGCCGAGCGCGCCCTCCTGACGCGAGCCGACCAGGACGCGCGGCAGCGGCTGGCGCACCTTGTGGTTAGCGCCGCTGCGGGCCGCCCGCCCCAGCCCGACGACGTGGAGCAGCACGCCCATGTCGTGGGTTAGCTCGCCGTCGAGCTTCGCCTCGTCGACCACCGGGAAGTCGGTCAGGTGCACCGAGCGCGGCGCGGCCGGATCGACGCTCAGCACCAGGTTGCGGTACATCGTCTCGGTCAGGAACGGCAGGAACGGCGCCAGCAGCTTCGTCGTCGTGACCAGCACCTCGTGCAGCGTCAGATAGGCGGCCGCCTTGTCGCGGTCGCTCTCGGTCTTCCAGAAGCGCCGCCGGTTGCGCCGGATATACCAGTTGGAGAGCTCCTCGACGACGAAGTCCTCGACCGCCCGCGCGGCGGTCAGAGAGTCGAAGTCGTCCAGTGCCTGGCGCACCGCGCGGGTTACCTCCTGCAGGCGACACAGGACCCAGCGATCGAGTAGCGTGCGCTCGGCGAGCGGGACGTCGTGCTCGGCCGGATTGAAGCCGTCGAGCGCAGCGTAGTTGACGAAGAAGGCGTAGGAGTTCCAGAGCGGCAGGATGAACTGCCGCCGAGCCTGGTCTCCCAGATGGTAGCCAAAGCTCAGGTTCAGCGCCGGGTTGTGCTTCAGGTAGAGCCAGCGCATGACGTCGGCGCCCATCACCTCGGCCGCGTCGTCGAACCAGATCGCGTTGCCCTTGCTCTTGTGCATCTCCTCTCCGTGCTCGTCCCGCAGCGTGGCGAAGCCAAGCACTGCCAGGAAGGGGGCCTCACCGGTCAGCACGGTGCTCTGGGCAAGCATCGAGTAGAACCACGTCCGAAACTGCCCCGGGAACGACTCGGTGATAAAGTCGGCCGGGAACCACTCGCGCCAGTGCTCGCGGTCGTGTCGGTAGTGGAGCGTCGAGTACGGCACGATGCCGGCGTCCAGCCAGGGGTTACCCACGTCTGGGATGCGCAAGGCCACGCCGCCGCACCCCTCGCAGCGAATCTTGACCGCGTCGACCCACGGTCGGTGCGGCGTATGCCCCTCGAACTCGTCCCAGCCGACGACGGCGCGCTCTTTGAGCTCAATCTCGCTGCCGACCACGTCGAACCAGCCGCAGTCGGCGCAGGTCCAGATGGGCAGCGCCAGCCCCCAGTAGCGCTTCTTGGAGATCATCCAGTCGTCCATGTTGCGGAGCCAATCGAGCTCGCGCTCCAGGCCGAACTCCGGGATCCAGCGCACCTTCCGGGCCAGCTCCATGACCTGCTCGCGCCACGGATCGACGGCGATGTACCACTCGTCTACCAGCCGGAAGACGAGATCCGTCCCGCACCGCCAGCAGGTGGGATAGCGGTGCGTGTGCTGGTACGCGTGGTAGAGCAGGCCACGCTCCCGCAGGCTGTCGGCGATCGGCTGCGGCACCTCGCTGACCCGCTGCCCGCTCAGCCAGCCGAACCCGTCGACGTAGCGCCCGGTCTCGTCCAGCGGCGCCACCACCGGCAGGTGGTGCTCCTTGCCAAGCTGGAAGTCCTCGCGTCCGGCGCCCGGGGCGATGTGGACGATCCCGGTCCCCTCCGCCGGGTCGATCGCGTCCCAGGGGATGACTCGGTGCTCGACCGCGTGCCCGGCTGGCAGGTCGTCGAACGGTCCGGTGTAGCGCCAGCCGACCATGTCCTCGCCGCGCACCTCACCGACCACCTCGTGGTCGCCGCGGATGGCGTGCGGCACCGCGTCGGCCGCCACGTAATAAACGTCGTCGTCCTGCTTGACCCGCAGATACGTCAGATCCGGTCGCACCGCCGCCGCGACGTTTGCTGCTAGCGTCCACGGGGTCGTGGTCCAGACCAGCAGGTACTCATGCTCGCGCCCGAGCAGCGGCAGGCGCACGTAGAGGCTGGTGTGGGTCCGCTCCTGGTAGCCCTCGCTGGCCTCCATCTCCGAGATGCCGGTCGCGCAGCGCGGACACCACATCATCACGTCGTGGCCTTGATAGATTAGACCGCGTTGATGGCAGATCTTGAGATAGTGCCAGATTGTGTAGTTATTCTCGTCGGACATGGTGAAGTAGGAGTTATCCCAGTCCATGAAGTTGCCGAGCCGCTGAGTCTGCTCGGTGATCTCGCCGGCGAATCTCAGGACTCGCTCCTTGCATTTCTCGACGAAGCGGGCGATCCCGTAGGCCTCGATGTCCTGCTTGGAGTTGAAGCCCAGTTCCTTCTCGACCTCGACCTCCACCCACAGCCCCTGGCAGTCGAAACCGTTCTGGTAGCGCTGCCGCTGTCCGAGCATGGTGTGGTAGCGCTGATAGATATCCTTGTAGGTGCGGCCCCAGCCATGGTGGACGCCCATCGGGTTGTTCGCGGTGATCGGCCCGTCCAGAAACGACCAGCGCTCGTGGGCGTTGGCGTTACGCCGCAGGTACTCCTCGACGACCCCGCCGTCGTACCACCAGCGAAGCGTCTCCCGCTCCTGAGCGGGGAAGTCAACTTTGGACGATACCGGCTTGAACACGGTCGACCTCCTGCACTCTCCACTCCCACTGCGACGGGCCTACGGTGAGAGCCGCTCCTTCGCAAGACCGGCGCTCACAACGCAGAAAGCCCCGCCCTCCACCGAGGACGGGGTTCACCCGCGGTACCACCTCGCTTGACCCGGCGTGCCGGGCCCGCTCTGCGAGACGCCGCAGCGCACGGATGCCGCGCGCTGTCCACGTCTCCGTCGCGCTAACGGGCGACGACTCCGGCCGCGTCTACTGGACCTTCACGTCGTTCGGGCGGCGGCTCGGGAAGGATGTTCCGCGTGGCTCGGTCGCGTCCGGCTCACACCCGCTCCGGACTCGCTGGGCGCGTGCCCCGCGTACTCGGTTCCGTCACAGCCTGTGCGATCTCGAACGCCATTGTATCAGCGCAGTCGACCGCGCTGCATGGGCGGGCCGAGCCGCCGGGAATTCGGC
>DATKRJ010000048.1:0-3277 GCA_035532355.1 Thermomicrobiaceae bacterium
CCTTCAGCCAGTTCCAGTCCGACGTCCAGGCGATCAGCGGCACCGACACGATCACCTTCGGGGCCGGGGCAGCGCACTGCCAGCTCGCGGCGACGGGCACGATCACGCTGCAGTCGGGGGCCAGCGTGACGATCGATGGCAACGGGCTGGTGCTCGCGGGCGGCACGGCCGGCGCGCCGGGTGGCTTCAACCTGCTCTACGTGGCCACAAGCGCGAGCCTGTCGCTCAACGACACCACGCTCGAATACGGGGCCGAGGGCATCCTGTCTGATGGCAGTGTGGTGCTGACGAACAGCTCGATTACCGGCGACGGCGCTCGCGGCATCGAAAACGACAGCACCACCGAGGTGTCGGTGACCAACAGTACGATCACCGGCAACGGGGGCGACGCCATCTATTCCAACGGAAGCGCGAGCGTGACCAGCAGCACGATCAGCGGCAACGGCGGCAACGGCGGCTACGGCCTGCATGTCGGTGGTGCCGTGACGCTGACGGCCACGATCCTGGCCGGCAACCCCGCAAATTGTGGCCTGCAGGGCACGTTGACCGACGGGGGCTACAACCTGTCGACCGACGCCTACTGCGCCTTCTCGGCGACCGGCTCGCAGAGCAACGTGACCGCCGCCCAGCTCAACCTGCAGCCGCTGGCCGACAACGGCGGCCCGACCCCGACCATCGCGCTGGGTCCCGGCAGCATCGCCATCAACGCCATCCCGCTCAGCAGTGGCGCCTGCGCCGTCGGCGCCACCACCGACCAGCGCGGCGTCAGCCGGCCACAGGGAACCGGCTGCGACGTCGGCGCCTACGAGCTCAGTCCGACGAGCGTGCGTGACGTCGGTACCACCTACAGCCCGAGCCCGCAGAACGTGACGCTCGTGGCGATCGTCTCCTCGCCCACCGCCACCGTCAACGAGGGCACGGTGACCTTCACCGTGACCGACGCGACCAACACCGTGGTCGGCACGGCCACGACCAGCGGCACCGTGAGCAACGGGCAGGCGAGTGTCAGCTACCCCCTGCCGGGCGGCACGCCGGCCGGGAGCTACACGATCACCGCGGCCTATCACGACGCGGCCGGCAACTTCGCCGATAGCTCCGGCACCGCCACGCTGACGATCAGCGCGGCCACGACCACCACCACCCCGGCCAACGCCACGGCCCAGGACGTGGCCACCAGCGTCACCCTCAGCGCGACGGTGACGTCGCCGGCCGGCACCGTCAACGAGGGCACGGTGACCTTCACCGTCACCGACGCCAGCAACACCGTGGTGGGCACGGCGGTGACCGGGAACGTCGCCAACGGCAGCGCCTCGGCCAGCTTCAACCCCTACGGCCTGGCGCCCGGTAGCTACACGATCACGGCCGCCTACCACGACGCGGCCGGCAACTTCGCCGACAGCTCCGGCACGGCCACGCTGACGATCACGACCGGACCCCCGGCCTCGCTCACCCTGTCTCCGGGCAACACCACGGCCACCGTCGGCACGACCCAGACCGAGACGGCGACGGTCCAGGACGCCCTCGGCTACCCCGTCGCCGACGGGACGACCGTGAGCTTCAGCGTGGGTGGGATCACCACCACCAGCGGCAATGCCACCACCACCAACGGGCAGGCGTCCTTCAGCTACGCGGCCATCCTGCCGGGGACCGACACCCTGGCGGCCACGGCCCAGGGCGGCTCCTACCCCTCGGCCACGGCCACCATCACCTGGGTGCTGCCGGCCAGCACGGCGTGGGCGCACCTGAGCGCGGCCAACTTCACCACGCCCTACGTCTACCTGGGCGCCTCGACGACGGGTAGCGGCGGCCCGGCCGGGTTCCTGACCTGGCAGGGTGGGGTGAGCCTGCTGACGACGCACGTCTCGGCCCTGGTGGCCAGCGGCCCCGACGCGACGCTGTTCGGCACGGCGACGGTCGGCGGGCAGACGGTGGAGTTCCGGATCGACGCGGTGGCGGGGATCGGGGGGACGCTGCGGCTGCGGACCAGCACCGGCTACGACTCCGGCACGCTCCACGTCATGACCGTGAGCGTCAGCCCGTAGCGGCGGATCGTCGGACCCACGGGTAGGGCACGGCGGCCGCGCTGGCGTGGGAGCGCCGCGGGGCCGCGGCCGCGCCCGTGCTCCGGGAGCGGCGACCGGCGCCGTGCCGCCACCCCAGCCGGCCTCGGCCGGCTTCGTCCCCTAGCTTCGACAGCGCGTGGGCTTCAGCCCCTCGCGCGCGCCCTCCCCGCGCGACGTCGGCCCGGTGCGCCGTCAGCCCCCGCACGCCGCCCTTCCCCGCGCGCCCCACACCGGGCTCCCCGCACGCCCGGCGCCGTCCCCTACTCCGCCAGCGGGGCGACCCGGGCGACGATCTGGCCGCGGTTGCCGCCCGGGTCGTCGAAGAAGGCGATCCGGTCGCCGAAGGTGTTGATGAACGGCGCCGCCGGGCTCGCCCCGGCCTCGGCCAGCGCGCGGTAGACGGCGTCGAACTCCTCCGCGCCGACCGCGAAGGCCAGGTGGTGCGGGTCCACCAGCGGCGGCGAGTCGGTCGGGAAGATCTCCAGGCGCGCGCCGGTGCCGTCAGCGACGAACGTCAGCTCCCCGGCCTCCTCGCGCACGCGGTGCCAGCCGAAGACCTGCTCGTAGAAGCGCACGGTCGCCTCGTAGGCGTCCCGCCGCGTCCCCAGCCCCACGTGCTCCAGGCGAAAGACCATGGCAGCGGCTCCTTCCCGTTCCCGGCGCGAGGTCACCACGAAGGTCGTGTCTCCCGGGTCCCCGGGTCGCGCTCCATCATCGCGCGTCCGGCCCGGCTCGCAAGCCCGTCGGGTGGGCAGCTCTCATGTCACACTCGCGTTACACAGCCGCCCTACGCTGGCGAGCAGAACCATGCGGACACCATCCGACGTTCGCGATAGGAGAGCACGCATGCCCCGCATGTCCCGCATGTCCCGCATGTCCCGCATGCCCATCCGACGCCGCCGACCTCGCTGGTGGCGCCTCACCGCCCTCGGCGCGGTGCTCGCTACCCTCTCCGCCTGCACCGGGCTGAGTCAGGCCTCGCCCACGGCGACGTCGGTTCCGCCCACCCCGACCGCCGCGGCGCAGGCGGCGGCGACCTCCAGCGGGACGACCGCCGTGGCGAGCACCCAGGTGGCGCTGACCGCGGCGCTCGCGCAGGCCCGCGGCAAGATCAAGCACGTCGTCGTCATCATGCAGGAGAACCGTTCCTTCGACAGCTACTTCGGCACCTTCCCCGGCGCGGACGGCATCCCGATGCAGAACGGCGTCCCGAC
>DATKRJ010000049.1:0-2028 GCA_035532355.1 Thermomicrobiaceae bacterium
AACGGGCTGCTGTATGCCGGGGTGCCGGTTGACCAGCGACGCCGCCAGGCGGCCGAGGCGTTGCTGCGGGTGGGGCTGGGGGACCGCGCCTGGGCGCGCCCGACCGAGCTGTCCGGCGGGCAGCGCCAGCGGGTGGCGATCGCCCGGGCGCTGGTGGGCCGCCCGGCCATCGTGCTGGCCGACGAGCCGACCGGGAACCTGGACAGCGTAACCGGGCACGCGATTCTCGCCCTGATCGAGGAACTGAACCGTGACGGCGCCACGATCGTCGTCATCACCCACGACCGGGAGCTGGCCGCGCGCTTCCCGCGCCAGATCGCGATGCTCGATGGGCAGATCGTCGAGGACTCGAGCCACTCCGCCCGGACACCGGAGGCATCATGACGAGTGCACCGGGGCTCGACACCACGCCAGGGCTCCGCGCGAACGACCTGCTGCGCGTGGCCAGCGTCGGACTGCGCACGCGTCGCCTGCGTGCGGCCCTCTCCGCGCTCGGCATCGCGATCGGCGTGGCGGCGATCGTGGCCGTGCTCGGGCTCTCGGCGTCCTCGCAGGCGGGGCTGCTGGCACAGATCGATCGCCTCGGCACCAACCTGTTGACGGTCAGCAACGGGCAGACCCTCTTCGGCCAGACCGCCGAGCTGCCCACCGCCGCGCCCGGCATGATCTCCCGCATCGGCCCGGTGACCGACGTGCAGCAGACGGGCGACGTCCACGCCCACGTCTACCGCAACGAGCTCATCCCGGCCGTCAACTCGAACGCGCTCTCGGTGAAGGCCGCGAGCCTCGATCTGCTCTCCGCCGTGGGCACCAGCGTCGCGCAGGGGCAGTACCTCAACGCCGCCACGGCCAACGAGCCGGTCGTCGTGCTCGGCGCGACCGCGGCGCAGCGGCTGGGCATCGACCGGATCACGCCGGGCGAGCGCGTCTGGCTGGGCGGCCGGTGGTTCTCCGTGGTCGGGATCCTCAACCCCGCGCCGCTCGCGCCGGAGATCGACACGGCGGCCCTGGTCGGCTTCCCGGCCGCCGAGACCTACCTCAACTTCGACGGCCACCCGAGTACGATCTACGTGCGGGCGGTGACCGACCAAGTGACAGCGGTCCAGGCGGTGCTGGCCCGGACGGCCAATCCGGAGGCGCCCTACCAGGTCGACGTAAGCCGGCCGTCGGACACGCTGGTGGCCCGGGCCGCCGCCAAGAGCGCGCTCAACAGTCTCTTTCTCGGCCTCGGGGCGGTGTCGTTGCTGGTGGGTGCCATCGGGGTGGCCAACATCATGGTCATCTCGGTGCTGGAGCGCCGCTCCGAGATCGGGCTGCGCCGCGCGCTCGGCGCGACGCAGCGCTCGATCCTGGTGCAGTTCCTGGCCGAGGCGATGCTGCTGGCGGTGATCGGCGGGCTGGTGGGCGTCCTGGCCGGCGTGACGGCGACAGTGGGCTACGACGCGGTCAAGGGGTGGGGGGTGGTGATCCCGCCGCTGGCCTGGGCAGGCGGCTTTGCCGCGGCGCTGGCGATTGGGGCCGTGGCTGGGCTGATCCCCGCCTTGCGCGCCGCGCGCCTGTCGCCCACGGAGGCCCTGCGCACGGTGTGAGCGACGACGTGGGGTTTGGACCGGGCGCCGATAGTCACCGTGAGCGCGGCGGTGCCCTGATCCATGAGTGCATGATGCTGCACTCAGCGTGCACGGTGCAGCGGGGTACGACGGTGCCTGGGCGTGGACGGAGGCGGTGGTGCGCCGGGGTTACCCCGCTCAGGCGGCGCCCGCGTGGTGCTCGCCGATGCCGGGCACGGCCGCGCGCAGGTCGGCGACGGCCCGCTCGACGGCGGCGCGGTCGACCCCGGTCTCGACGCCCAGCCCCGCGAGCAGGCGCAGCAGTTTCTCGGTGGCCAGGTTGCCGGGAGCGCCCGGGGCGAACGGGCAGCCGCCCATGCCGCCGGCCGCCGCGTCGTAGACGCGCACACCGTAGTCGAGGCCCAGCATGACGTTGGCCAGCGCCAGCCCGTGGGTGTCGTGGAAGTGCAGGCCGATG
>DATKRJ010000050.1:0-8000 GCA_035532355.1 Thermomicrobiaceae bacterium
TGGCGAGACACCGCTGCGTCATGACGGCCCGTCATCTCGCCGGACGGGCGTCGTCCCGACGAGCGCTCAGCCGGGGGCGCGTGCGCTCGTGGTGGGCGCGCCGTCCCAGCCCGAGTTCGAGAAGGTTGGGACGAAGCGATAGCCGGCGCCCGGGATCGTGGCGATGAAGCGCGGATGGCGGTAGTCGTTCTGGAGCTTGATGCGCAGGCTCCGGATGTGGCGATCTACGATGTTGCTCTCGGCCACGAAGTCGGTGCCCCAGATCGCGTCGAGGATCTCCTCCCGGGTCACGACCCTTCCGCCGCGACTGGCCAGGAGGTAGAGCAGGCTCTGCTCGATCCCGGACAGGTGCACCACCGAGTCGCCGGCCCGCACGACGCGATTGACGATGTCGACCTCGATCTCACCGAGCTTGATCACGGGAATAAGCGGCAGGTCGACTCCCGACGCCCGCCGGCTGATCACGATGGAGCGGGCGAGCAGCTCCTCGGGCGAGAAGGGCATAGCCAGGATGTCGTCGACCCCGAGGTCGAACGCCCGCAGCTTCGTCTTCAGGTCGCCGCGCCGGGTCAGGCCCAGGACCGGCGTCCCGCTCCGCTTCATCGTGTTCGAGGCCCCGAGCAGCCGGAGCAGCGCCGTGCTGTCGTCGTGGTCCATGTCGACCACGCTCATGTTCGGGGACCATTCGGCCAGGATCGCCTCCGCCTCGGCCAGATTGCTCGCGGCTCGGACGGCGAAGACGCCGTGGTTCAGCGTCAGCGTGATGAGGTCCACCACCAGCGAGCGATCGTGGAGCACGAGCGCACGGCGGGCTTCGACCGAGGGTGGACCCGCTGGCTTGTCTAGTTGGCCATCCACAGCGGCGCGTTCTCCCTGCTCTGCGTCGAAAACGCTCGTGAAGCGTCTTAACGTCCGTGGCGACCATTTTTCGGCTGGGCCACGCTAGATTTCCCGCGGCCCATGGAGGCCGGCGCGAGAGACCCAGCGCGAACCACGTTGCTACAGGCTCTGGCGGAACGGTCGAGCAGCCTCAACGTACCCATGTGTTCTCACTCCGGCAATGTCAGAGTTCACAGACGCGTCGGAGTTCACCCGCGGTACGATTGGGCAGGACGCTAAGAGGACCTCCATGGGCACGATCGAATCAGTTGGCGCCCATATCGCACGGCTGCTGCCGGGCGCCGAAGGCAGCACGCTGCTTCGCCTCGAGCGTGCGGCCCAGCAACAGACCTTCTGCCGCCGCGACCTGTTGCACGCGAAGGGAGGCCAACTGCCTCCCTTCGTCGTGCTCGATGGGCATGTCATGACTCGCCGCGTTGCGGAGACGGGACAGGTGCGTGCCGCGCTGATCGCAGGGCCTGGTTATCTGGGCGGACTTAACTCGATCAGCGACCCGGACGGTGAATCGTTCTACGAGATGGTCGGCCTGACCGACGGGAAATGGGCGACATGGGATCCGCGATTCGTGCGAGGGCTTGCACGAAAGGACGCCGGACTGGCCGTCGACCTCCTGGACCGGTCCTTGGAATTTGCAGTGGTTCTCAACGTGCGGCTCGATGAGCGGTCCTTCGAGACGGCGCGCCAGCGGATGGCTGCCATCCTTACTCGGTACGGGAAGGCGATCTTCGACACGCCCCATCCCGTTGCGCAGCGAGCTGACCTCGCAGCCATGATCGGTGCGAGCCGCGTGATGATGTACCGGACACTCCGCGAGCTGGAAGCCAACGGTCTCGTGAAACGCCAACAAGGCGGCGGCATCAACATCCTGGACGAGGAGCGACTGGCCGGACTGATTACCGTGGCGCCCCCGGACGGAGTTCCGGCTCTCTGATCACTACCCGAAGATCGTCGTCACGATCAAGCCCACCGCCGCCACGCCCATGACGATCGTGGTCACCCAGCCGAGGCCGTTGAGGAGACGGCGATTGGTGCGCTCGCCCATCGCTGCGCGATCGTTCGAGACGAGCATGACGAGGACGAGCAGCGGCGCGGCGATGAGGCCGTTGAGCACCGCGCTCAGGACTAATGCGGTGATCGGGTTGATGCCGAGGAAGTTGATTGCCATCACGACCAGCGTCGCCGCGATGATGACGAGGTAGAACTGCGGCGCCCGGGTGAGCGTGCGATCGAGCCCCGATCGCCAGCCGAACGCCTCGGCCACGCCGTAGGCCGCCGAGCCCGTGAGGACAGGCACGGCCAGCACCCCCGCCCCGATGAGTCCGACCGCGAGCAGCAGCGCGGACGCGTCGCCGGCAAGCGGTCGGAGGGCCTGGGCGGCGTCGGTGGCCGAGGCGATGTCCGTCTTGCCGGCCGCGAACAGGGTGGCGCCGGTCGCGAGGATGATGAAGTAGGCGACGACCTCCGAGAAGGCCATCCCCGCGATCGTGTCCCACAGGGCGTACTTGAGTTCGAAGCGCGACGCCCCCTGGCGTTGTCGGAGATGGCGCCGTCCGATGCTGATCTGCTCCTCCACCTCCTGGCTTGCCTGCCAGAAGAAGAGGTACGGCGAGATCGTTGTGCCGAGGAGGGCGACGAGGATGCCGATGTATCCAGGATCCAGGCGGATCGTCGGGACGAGGGTGCCAGCGAGGACGCTCACGACATCAGGCCGCGCGAACAGCGCTGCTGCGATGTAGGCAAGGAGGGCCAGGGCCAGCCACTTGAAGACCCGCTCGATGAGACGGTACGTGCCGAAGAGCTGGAGCCCGATGATGCCGAGGCTGACCGGCACGATGAAGACGATGGCCGGGATCGGCACGAGCAAGTTGATCGCCGCTGCGATGGCGCCGATGTCGGCCCCGGCGTTCAACGTGTTCGCGATGACGAGGGCGATCACGGCCGGATAGAGGGCGCGGGGGTAGTGCTCCCGAAGGACACCCGCAAGACCTTTTCCGGTCACCAGCCCGATCTTGGCGCAGATGTACTGGACCGCCGTCATCAGCGGCAGCATGGCGACCGTCGTCCAGAGGGTCGCGAAGCCGTACTGTGCACCGGCCTGGGCATACGTTCCGATGCCCGAGGGATCATCGTCTGAAGCCCCCGTGATGACGCCCGGCCCGAGGACTCTGCCGAGGCGTTTCAGCGGATTCTTCTCGGCGCGCAGCTCGGCCGACTTGGGATCAATCGGCCGTCCAGGGTGCAGTCGCGGCTCGCCGGAACTCGACGATGCGCCCTGCTCGGGCATGGCGTTAACCCACCCGTTCGTGTTGCAGCTGCGCCTGCCACGCCATCAGCTGGCGGTACAGGGCCGGTGCTCCGACCGGCGGATGATCGGTCAGCCTCAGCGTCGTCGGGCACAGGATGAACGGCTCGGTCTGCCGGCCGCCAAGGCCGCCATGCGAGCCGATGAGCTCCTCGAACCCGGTGACCTCCCCGGTGACTTGGTCGATCGCGCCAAGCAGGATCAGGTCGCCGGCGCTCGGGAAGCCTTCGAGGCGCCGCAGGCTCTCCGCCGCCCAGGGACCGTAGTCGGCCAGCGGGTCGCTCCCTTCGGGCTGGGCCGCGGAAAGGTCTGTCTGGCCGTTCGCTCCGAGGACCAGCGCGTGACCGTCAGACGACCGCGCGATGACCGCGCCGATCCCCGGATGGCGCGCCAGCGCCTCGATCAGGCCCGGGTTGCGCGTCTCGATCGCCTCGCTGGTCATCCGTTCGGGCTGGCTCGTGAAGTAGACGTGGGCCAGGTTGCCGGACGACGCGACGACGACGTCCGGAGGCGCCACATCGGCGCCGCTCCCCGCCCTGCCCCCGGACCATCGCAGCGCGCTGGGCAGCCGGCGTGCCACCAGCGGTCCCAGGCCGGAGCCCCGTCCGAACTCGGCCGCGATGCGCCGGCCAAAGCCGGCCGACTCGACCGCGTCGGTGGTGCCCGCGACGGTCATCGTGCCCGGCAGCTGCCCGGCGATGACCGCCTCGAGCGTCTGGCCGTAGCGCTGCCGGAAGGTGGCACCCAGGCACTGCCCGTGGTCGGAGAGCACCACCATGCGGTAGGGTCGACCGGTGTACCGGGCGGCCTTGAGCAGCGACCCGATCGCCCGGTCGATGCCTTCGAGCGCGTCGATCGCCTCGACGCGCTCCGGGCCGCAGTGGTGCGCGATGGCGTCGTAGCCGGTGTAGTCCACGTAGATGGTCGGCGCCCCGCCGTACATCTCCTCTATGACAAGGGCGGTGGAGACGGTCCGCAGGGCGATATTCGTGGCCGCGCGTTCGATGGCGAAGTGCAGGTCGCGGTGCATGCGAGGCTCGACCGACCAGCCCCGCTGGCGCTCCGCCTGGTAGAGCTCCTTGGCCACCTCGCCGACCATGAGCACCAGCAGGCGGATGTAGTTGACGGTGGTGACGAAGAAGCCGCGCAGGCGCCGGCGGTCGTCATGGGCCGGCGCACGCTTCTCGATCGTGGCCATGGTCAGGTAGCTGCGCGGCGCATCGCCCGTCACCAGGTTGCCGATGCTCGCACCATCGTCCGAAAGCAGGCCCCTGCCATCGCTGACGCGCCGGACGATCTCGGCCGCGTCCTCCGGGTGGTTGGCCACCAGCAGTCTCGCGGTCGCCTTCTCGTACCAGCGAAAGCCGGCGATGCCGTCGTTGTTGCCGTGCAGGATGCCCGCCTGGCTAGCCGGCGTCGTGGGCGGCAGCATCGCGATCCACGGGTGGAGCGTCGCCTCACCATCGCGCACCAGCCGGCCGAGAACGGGCACCCGCCCGGCCCGGATCGCCTCGCGGATCACGGGAAGGCTCAGCCCGTCGATCTGGACCACGAGCAGCCCCGGGATCGGTTCCTTCGCGCGCCGGACCTCGCGGGCCACCAAGCGGCGGACCAGCACGCTGTAGTACGAATCGTCGTCACTCACGGCGACGAGCTCCGCGAACAGGCTGTTGAGCACGGTGAGGAGCACCGCTCCCCAGGCCGCCGCCTGGGTGTCGCCCACGTGGATCCCCGGCATCACTCGTCCCAGGAGGACAATCGCCGCGAACTGGGCAACGACCCCCAGGACCTGGGCGATGAAGATCGGCCACTCGACGAGCAGCCCGTGGAGCACGACGGCCAGGGAGCTGTCGATTGCCAGCAGCAGGAACCCGGCAAGCAGCAGCGGGACGAGGCCATCGACGCGCAGCTCCGGGACCACGCCGGCCGTGATCGCCAGCGCCAGGCAGGCTCCCAGGAACGACAGAAGCGCGCGACGCAGGATCGCCAGGCGGGTCGGACGCCACTCCCACATCAGGCGAGCCTGCAGCCGGTAGAACGCGAGCCAGCCGCGGGCCCGCGACGCAGACTCCGTGCCGCCTCCGGGCGTCATTGCCCTGCCCGCCCGACGAGCGGCATCGATTGTCCCGGCTGCAGGATGCGGACCTCGACCCGCGCGTCGCGTGCCGCAACAGCTTCACGGAACGCCTCGCCAGGCCCTTCGAACCGGCGACGCGCCACGCGCCGCAGACCCACCGGGAAGAGCGTGCCCCAGTGGATGGGCGTGGCGATTGCCGGCCGGATCCGCGCCGCCGCCTCGGCGGCGTGCGACGGGTCAAGATGGCCACGCCCGAGCGTCGGGCCCCAGCCGCTCACCGGCAGGAGTGCCACGTCGACACGCCCGGCCAGCTCCTCCATCGCCGGGAAGAGATCCGTGTCACCCGCGAAGTAGACGCGGGTCGAGCCCATCACGAGGACGCCCAGCGCGCCCTCCGCGGTCGTGAAGAGCGAGCGGCGGCGGCCGTGCTCGGCATGGACGGCTTCCAGCGTGACATCACCGAAGGGGAGTCGATCGCCGTTCCGCAGCTCATGGACGGGCCCGCGCGCAACTGCTGCAACGATGCGCCCAAGGCCGACCGGGACGATAAGCGCCGGCCTGCCGGGAAGGGCCCGCAGGGAGGCGAGGTCCAGGTGGTCCAGGTGCCCGTGGCTGATGAAGACGGCCGAGAGCCCATCGAGTTCACCGGGGAGCACGGCCGGCACGTGGCGCCGGATCGCACCCGCGGCCAGGTCGCCGAGCAACGGATCCGTCAGCACGCGCACCCCGTCGAGTTCGACGAGGACGGTGGAATGGCCGTGGAACGTCAGCCGATTGGCCACTCTGCTTCCTCCGACGCCGCATGCTACTCCGTGGAAAGATGATCTCGGTCTGGTTGTAGGTCGAGGTCCAACTCGTGCCGTGATCGCTTGTCACGACGCGGCGGGCGCGTTCCTCCCGATCACGCGGCCGGTAGAACGCCCAACCCCGGACACTCCCGCTCCAACCTGGCCGCGACGTCCCAGGTCATGTCGATCGCCGACGAAGAAGGCCGCGTCTGGAGCACGACGCATGAGCGAGGGCAAGACGGGCCGGCCGACTTCGAGCTCAGCCGGCGCTCGCCCATTGGGCGCCCAGCGCCGCCGGCAGGAGGACGAAGACCAGGAGCATCACGACCGCGATCAGGATGAGGTTGCGCAGCGTCGTCGAGCCGACCAGCCTGAGTACAGGGCCCAGGTCCCTGGCACGCCAGTTGCGGATCCGATGGTGGACGGACCGTGGGCCGACCCGACGAGCACCTCGCACGATGACGCCGGTCCGGTACTGCGTCGACGCACCCTGACTTCCGATCGTGCGCGCGTGCGGGGTGCCTTCGCCGGGCGACCTCGTGGACACGAGGTCCGCGCGTCGTTCAGCAACTGCCGCGCCGTGCCGGCCGGCCGCCTCCTCGCCGCCACCGTGCGGGCCCGTGGCGGCCATGGCGGAGCGCTCCCGCCGGGTGCGTCGAACGCCACGGTCGTCGCGGATCGACGCGCGCATGGGTTGGGTCACGACTGGGGTTGTCATGTCAGCCCAGGGGGCGCCACGCCGAGGATCAGCACGACGACAAGGAGGACACCGAGAATGGCAACGAGAAGGGCGACCGCCTCGACGCTGTCTCGTCGAGACGCCGATCGACCGACCAGGGTCTCCGAGCCTCCGGCCGGTTCGCTTCTGAGGTCGGTGGCCTCGACGGTCACGGTCGCGCTTTCATTGTGGGTCCGCCGCGAGTACTTCCCGCACGATCACTTCAGACCGTGGCGCAGACCACGCGAACCCGTCCCGAAGTGCACCACGATGAGGACGGCGATCGCACCGAGGGTGGCGATCACGATGCTCTCGATGTTGATGCCGTCGACCGAGCCGATCTTGAAGATGCTCGTGGCGACGATGCCGCCCACGATGCCGCCCACGATGCCGATGAGGAGCGTCCTCAGGAGGCCATCGCGGGAGCCCACGACCATGTTGGCCAGGAAGCCGGCGATGGCGCCGACGACGATCCAGGCGATGAAGCCCATTGCATGTGTTCCTTCCGTGTGCCCGTGTCAGGCCGGCTCGCGCCGGAAGATCCCCACGGCCCGGACCACGATCAACTCGAGGATCGTCCAGCCGACGAAGGCGACGACAGCCGCGACGTCGAGCGTCGAACCACCCGACGAGAGGGCATTCGTGTTGAGGATCCCCTCGAAGGGCGCGACGAAGATCTTGCTGACGTCCAAGATGCCCGAGACCAGCGCGTTGCCCGTGCGGGCATCCAGCAGGAGCAGGACGATCCGCAGCCCGATCACGATCTGGATCAGCCCGAACAGGAGGACGATGATCCGGCGGGTCATCTCGGAGCCACTTGGGCCCGACCGCGTGGTGTGACGGCTGTCCGTCTGGACCGTCTCCCGGAGCGGGGCCGCCGGCAGCGTTGCCTGGCCCGCAGTCACTGTTGGTTCCGGGGTGACGACCGTCCGGTCGACTCGATCGATGGTCATGACGTCTCCTTTGCGCCGCTGGAGTCGCCCACATGGGGCTCCAGCTGTCGCCAGCGCACGGACCTCGGGTCCGCCCCGGCCCTGTGGCTTCACCACTCGACGCCTGCGATCACCTCGCAGGCGTGGCGCCAGTGTGCTGGCGAGACACCGCTGCGTCATGACGGCCCGTCATCTCGCCGGACGGGCGTCGTCCCGACGAGCGCTCAGCCGGGGGCGCGTGCGCTCGTGGTGGGCGCGCCGTCCCAGCCCGAGTTCGAGAAGG
>DATKRJ010000051.1:0-2959 GCA_035532355.1 Thermomicrobiaceae bacterium
GCTGGGCGCTGAGGCGCGGGCCTATGCCGGCGGGATGTCCTGGTCGGCTACGGCCGCCCGCTTCGTCGAGACGTATCGCCGGGCGTGCCGCGGTAAGACCCCCTGGTCGGGAGCCGCGGTACCGGCGGGCCGTGGGAGATCTCGATCGGCTTCCGCCGGGCGCGCCGCAGGCGACTGACCCAATCCGGGTGCGTCGTCGTCGCGCGGGTTAGCGCTCGACCGGGCCGTCCAGCATGTCGACCACCAGCGTGCTCCAGCTGTGGTCGCGCGACCCGTACCCCTCGCCGGTCAGCGGGTGGTAGTACTCGCGAAAGCCGGCGCGCTCGACCAGCGCGCAGGAGGCCTCCACCAGGGTCGTGCGCAGATCGTCGAGCCCGTGCGCGCGCAACCCCTCGTTGATCAGCCAGTTCGCGTTGAGCCAGGTCGGCCCGCGCCAGATGAAGCCGTGGGCGTTGCCCGGCATGAAGCTCGGCTCCCCGAGCGAGACCGAGGGCACCGGGAAGGGTAGCGCGAAGGACGACGGGTCGCGCAGGTGCTCCGCCAGGCGGGCCACGATCGCGGGGTCGAGCGCTGGCAGCGCGAGCGGCGCCAGCGACGTGACCGTCACCGTCCCCAGCATGCGCTCCCCGGCGCCGGCCAGGTCGAAGAAGGCTCCGGCCGCGTCGTCGTAGCACCTGGTCACCAGCGCCCGCTCGACGCGCCCCGCCCAGGCCGCGAAGCGCTCCCCATGGTCACCGCCCGTGAGCCGGGCGAGCGCCTGCAGTCCCAGGGCGTAGAAGACGTTGGTGAACAACTCCTCGACCTGGAACAGGTCGAGGGCCAGGATCGCCCGGTCGTTGAACCGGTAGGGCGCGTACTGCCGGTAGAGCCGGTCGATCCAGCGCACCAGGTCGTCGTTGTCCTGGGGGTAGTCCATCAGCGAGTCGAACTTGGGCGAGGCGTCGGCGCCCGACTCGTCGGGCTGGATGATGGCGATCAGGTCGTCGCCGTCGGGGTCGCGCTCCGCCGCCAGCCACTCGTAGAAGCGGATCGTTGGCGGCAGGCAGCGCGCTAGAAAGGCGTCGTCTCCGCTGGCGCGGTAGACGCGCTCGAGCGCCACCGCCAGCACCGGGGGCTGGATAGAGGAACTGGTGTAGCGCTCGCCGAAGTCCTCCGACTGGCGCGCGGCGGCCTCGGGGAGGCGATCCTTCTCCCAGAGGATCTGGTGCGGGATGAAGCCGCTCGGCTGTGCGCCCGCCAACAGCGTCTCCAGCTCCTCCTTCGCCCAATCCAGGTTGACGTGCGTCAGCGCGATGGTGTGGAAGCAGGAGTCCCAAAACCACTGGAACGGGTACGAGCGCGGCGACGGCACCACGTAGGCGTAGTCGCGGTCGTTCCAGGCCGCGTGGCCGGTCCGCCGGTTCTGAGCGAGCACGCGCGCGGCGGCGTCGCGGATGCGCGCGGCGGTTGCGGCGTCGGGCATGGGAGCGCTCCCTCCTGTGGGCACGCGGACGTCACCCGGCAACGACGTCGAGCAGCACGGTCGAGCCCGGCGGCAGCGCTACCCGCAGCGTCGCCGTGCCCGACCCGTCCGCGACCGCATCCCACTCGGCCGGTCGCAGCGCCGCTGCCGCTGCCAGCGCGTCGACCTGGGCGCGGGTCGGCGTCTCGGGACTCCCCATCGCCTCCCAGGCTCCGCGCAGGTTCGCGTGGTGGTCGTCGATCCGGTACTCGGTGACCCGCAACGGCGTCACGGCGCCGACCTCGCGCAGCGCGACCTCGGCCGTGAGCGTAGCCGGTGAGGCCTGCCCGGGCGGGGTGTAGTTGGCCAGCAGCACCTGCCAGCCGGCCCCCGAGCGGGTCGCCCAGCAGTCGAGCCGCTGGCCGACGTGGTCCACCTCCGATACCGCCGCCGGGAGCTCTACGTCGCCCAGCCGGTGCAGCAGCGTATAGGCGTGGTAGGCCGGCTTCGGCAGGCCGTCGATCGCGAAGAGGCCGAAGCCGCCGACCAGGGCGCCGCGCGGGTAGGGGAACTCGTTGAAGATGTCCGACACCGTCCAGTAGGCGAAGCTATCGACCAGGTGCTGGGTGCGGTGGATGGCGCGGCAGATGTAGGCCGCCTGGTTCGTCTCGTCGTGGATCGGCCGCCCCCAGCGCCAGCTTGAGTTCCACTCGGTCCAGTGCATCTCGTGCCCCGGCGCCAGCGCCGCGACGCTCTCGGTGGCCCGCTCGACGACCGTCTCCAGGTAGTCGCCCCGGTTGAAGACCTCGCGGTAGGACGGATCGACGCGTTCGAACTCGTCGTCGTCGGGATAGACGTGCGGCGAGATGAAGTCGAACGGGACGCCGCGCTCGCGGCACCACCCGATGAACTCCGGCAGCCACTCCGCGCGGCACGACGCCGGCCCGCCCACGCGCAGCGCCGGGTCAAGCGCCTTGAGGGTGCGGGCCGTCTCCGCGTAGAGCCGGAAGTAGTCGTCCCGCGTGCCGGTCCAGAACGACGACAGATTGGCCTCGTTCCAGACCTCGAAGTACCAGCGGTGGACCTCGTCGGCGCCGTAGCGATCGAGCCAGTGGGCGACGAGGGCCCGGATCAGGTCGTTCCACTCGTCATAACTGCGCGGCGGCGTCACGTTGGCGCGGTAGTGGAAGACGGTGCGGTCGCCGCTGGCCAGCGCGCTCGGCATGAAGGCGAGCTCGACGAACGGGCGCAGCCCGAGCTCCAGCAGAGCGTCCTGGACGTCGTCGACCAGTTGCCAGTTGTAGACGAGCTCGCCCTGGCGCGTCCGGCGCACGGCCTGGAGCTGATCGCAGAGGATGCCGTGGCAGCGCAGGTAGCGAAAGCCGCACTCGGCAACCGCCCGGCGCAGCTGCGCCTGCAGATCGGCCCGCAGGAGCGACCACGCGTCGCCCGAGCCGATCGCGAGCTCCCAGCTGCGGCTCAGTGGCGTGCCGGCGGCCGTCGCATCGACGGTGATGT
>DATKRJ010000052.1:0-14011 GCA_035532355.1 Thermomicrobiaceae bacterium
GCGTTGGCCGCGGCGAACCCCAACGGCACGGGTCAGCCGTCGCAGACGTGTCTGAGCTCGACCGCACTGACGGAGCCGGGGAACGCCGCGGCCGCACCCGGCTCGGCGTTCAACGAGACCGGGCCCGGCACCGCAGGCACGGTGTACGCCGGCAACGGCGTCTCGGCGACCACGCCCGCGAACGGGGCCGCCGTCTCCCAGTACGACGTGGCCTGCTACCAGGTGAGCAGCAACGGCCACTGACCTCGGCGCGGCCGCGGCAGGCGCGGGGCGCACTCCCTGCGGTGGGTTTGATCGATGGACTTTTGACGTAAACTCACACCGCGAGATCGAAGGATCACAGTGTCTCAAACGGTTCTCTACCGGATAGCGGCCGTGGTGCTGGTCGTCGGGGCGGTGCTGACCGCTGCCGGCAACCTGCTGGCCCCGCAGGGCAATGCACGAGCGGCGGTCGCCAGCGGGCTGTATTATCCGCTGGCGCTCGTCGTGCTGCTCGGCGGGCTGCTCGTCATGGCCGGCTGGACGGCCGTCTACCTCCGGCAGCGCGCGGAGAGCGGCGTCCTCGGCTTTGTGGGCTTTGTGGCGGTGTTGGCGGCGGGGATGCTCCTGACCGTCGGCTTCCCGTTGATCCAGAGTCCTGATCTTCCCCTGGATCGCGAACATGAACGTCTCCACCAAGACCCTCAGCGACGGGCCGGCGTCGTTCACCGTCTTCTTCGCGGTCGCCAGCGCAATCGTCTCGCTGGGCGGCGTCCTCTTCGGAGTCGCCACCATCCGGGCCAGGGTCTTCTCGCGCCCACTCGGCATCGGCATTATCGTCCTCGCGGCGGCCAGCTTCGTGCTCGGCTTCCTGAGTATTCCAGGGGGTGGAGGTATCCATATGTCGTGGTGGTGGGCGACCACCGGGACCTTTGGCGTGGTCGCCTACATGGTGGTTATGGCCTGGTCCGGAATCGAGCTCTTCCAGAGCGCTCGGGTCGGCCAATTTCAAGCCTCGGCAGAGCCCGCCCCGGCCACCGGTGCCTGAAGATCCTCGCCTAATAAAAGTCACGGGCATGCGCGGGAGATGATTGGGCCTCAACCGTGGGAATAGCGGTCAGTGTCCCCGCTCCAGCGCCCAGATGTGTCACGGACCACGATACTTTCATCTTTCGCGCTGTGTTCCGGTAGCATCTCGGGGGAGAACGCTGGTATGTCCTTTCCCGCACGTGGAAATGATCTGCGACAGGATCAGCGAGAAGGCGGTGGTCGGCGGGGGATCGGGGATGCCGCCCGTATGCAGATTTCAATTCGAGCGACACTCCTCCGTGCATCATTTGTGGTCGCGCCGACGTTTCTATTTATCTACGGGATAGCACATTGGGTTGACGGTCGTGATGGAGCCTATGGACCGGGAATAGCGTGGGTCTTTGGCCATGTCATGTTCTTGCTTGCACTACTAACTTTCGGGTTGGTTATGGTGGGACTGCACCAACGTGTTAGTCGCAACACAACGAGTCGCAAACTTGTTGCTGGATTGGCCCTACTCCTCGGGTTGTTTGGTGTCATTGTCTTTGCTCGTATAGCCGTCATAGATATACTTACAGGCCTTCGCGCCAACGATCAAGCTGCCATGAGCACTATCTCAAGCCAGCTCAATGCCTATCCTAATGCGGCCCTGGTGCCATTTTACAATATCGGACCATTGCTCTTTCAGCTTGGCATGATCTCACTCATGTTGCAGCTTGCCATTCTGAAACCTCGACAACTTCCATGGTGGAGCCCCATCTCGCTTCTCTTCGGCTTTCTCCTCCTCGGTTTTGATCTCAATCTTCTCCTCCCGGGTGCGATCCTGGTTGGCATTGCGTTGATACCATTGCCATTGAACAAGTCAACTTTAGTTACATAGATGCGCTACGTAGATTATCGGATTTCTCCGAATGGCAGACCGGCAATGCTCAGCCTTGGTTAGCACTGAGTGAAGGCAAAGCTGGGCATTGTTGATCCTCCCTGTGCGTGATGCTCTATAGTTTCAACATACCTGGAAAGTCTCTCACTAACCATCATCGTTACGCTTTCATAGATAGTTTATTGTTCGATTATGTTAACTCAGAAGTCGAAGAACCCTTTGATAGCACTATCGCCCGCACCGTGAAGCCAAAGTGATCAAAACTGGGACAACAGGATTATCACTATCAATGGTTAATGCATTTTTGAACCTTTTCCGTCCGGACGCTTGTTCCTTGAGCGATGTTGGCTGGAGCATCTCATTGTCATCAACTCAACCCGCGGCGTGAGGAAGAGGAAGTGGGTAAGCCAATGAGCCACCCGCGCCAGCGCCGCCTGGCCCAGCCGGTCCCTCTCGGCCTCACTGCGCCGGCCACCCCCGCGCGTCAGCCCCACGTGCTCGGCATCCCAGGCGCCGTCTCTGCGGTTCGCGCCATACGCATCTGCCAGACTCGCGCCAACCATGTGTCAAGGATGTTGTGGCAAGGTTTGCACTCCAACACCATCCTGCAACCGCTGATCGTCTCCGGCGCGCCGCTCCTCTCGTCAGGTCAGGTTCGCGGGAGCACCGACCGGTGAATCCCGACGGTCCAGGATCTGACCTCCGAGCGTGCGACTCGGCGGCCGAAGTGCCCACGAGAGGAGCGCGAGACCGGCGATAACCAGGATTCCCACCGCGCTGCCCGCGTCATGGTCGTGCGCGACGTACGAGGCGGCCGCGCCCGCCATCTCGAAGACGATGCCGGCATACGCCCATTCTTTGAGTCGCGGCCAACCCGGTAGCAGCACGACGATGGCACCGGGGATCTTCAACAGTCCGAGGATCGTCAGCACGTAGACCGGGTAGCCCAGGTTCGTCACGATATCGGCAACAGGCACGCCCACCAGCAGGACCTGTCGTCCATGCACCAGGTCCGTCACGCCACCGATCAACGTCTCGAGCGCGATGAGCGTCGTGGCCACCCAATAGACGATCACTCTCGTGTTCATCGGCGTGCCTCCTGGTTTGCGATGTCCGGGTGGGAACTCCGTCGGGAAAGGGTTCGTGCACCCTGCTGGGCCGGTAAGCCGACCAGCGCACGCATCCGGAACGACACTCCGCTGGCGTGACCATTGTGCCCCAGTGTCGGTACCGCGCCCATCGCGCACGACATGACCGGTGCCGGGTTGCCCGGTCGCGCCTGCATGTATACCGTCTGCAACAAGTTCGTCCCCCTCGCGGCCTCGACTCGCCGGCGTCTCAGGCGAGCGGATCCCCGCGTCACATCGAGCCGGTTTCATCTGTCTACTATTAGGACACTTCACCACGAAGGGATGTGACCGGTGGCCGGAGACCAGTGGCTGGCGGAGCATTTTGAAGACCAGCGGCCCCACCTCCGGGCGGTTGCCTATCGAATGCTGGGCTCGCTGAGTGAAGCGGATGACGCCATTCAGGAACTCTGGCTGCACCTCAACGACGCCGACACCAGCGACGTGCGGAACCTGCGCGCCTGGCTGACGACCGCGGTGGCGCGGCGCTGTCTGAACGTGCTGCGCTCCCGGCAGATCCGGCGTGAGGAGTCCCTGAGCATCCACGTGCCGGACCCGATCGTGAGTCCGGCTGACGAGGGCAATCCGGAGCAGCAGGCGCTGCTGGCCGACTCGGTTGGCCTGGCGCTGCTCGTCGTGCTCGAGATGCTGTCGCCCGATGAACGGCTCGCGTTCGTGCTGCACGACATGTTCGGCGTGCCCTTCGACGACATTGCGCCGATGGTGGATCGCTCACCGGCAGCCGCCCGGCAGCTCGCCAGCCGCGCCCGTCGCCGCGTGCAGGGGAGAGCGCCCGCTCCCGACAGCGACCTCAGGAGCCAGCGGGAGGTCGTTGACGCCTTCTTCGCCGCCGCGCGCCATGGCGACTTTGAGGCCCTGGTTGCGGTGCTCCACCCCAACGTCGTGCTGCGCGCCGATTTCGGCGCGGCGTCGGGCGCGCCGGGCGAGGTGCGCGGCCCGGACGCGGTCGCCCGCCTGGCCCTCATGTTCGCGCACCCCGATCGGATGGTACGACCCATGTTGATCAACGGCGCCGCGGGCGTCGCCATCTTCGCTCGCGGTCGGCCGATTTCACTCATGGGCTTCACGATCGTTCGGGACCGGATCGTCGAGATCGATGCCATCGCCGACGCGAGACGGCTGCGTCGGCTCGGCGTCGCGGATCTCGACCGGAACGCCCCACTCACGTAGAGCCATGCGCAGCGGCTTTGACCGCCTGGGCTCGCCGCGTCGGGTGCAGGGGCGCGAGTCATCGCGCCCAGGACGGCGTCGGGCAGACAGTCGCTCCGTAAAGGGCTGTAGCACGCTGACGTTCCCCCAGCGAGCCCACAACCGGCGCCGCTTCAGCACCATTGCGGCTCGTTCTGGGCGCCCAACAGGAGTAGCATTCGGCGGCGTTCCGGTGTGGCTCGCTCGTTCAGGCTCTCGACACGGGGCGCCGCGAGTGCGACACGAGCATGATCGAGGAAGCAGCAGAGGCATCACGGGTGACACCACCGTCGACCGACGCGTTCCCGACAGACGACCGCTCGTTCCTCCACCGCCTGAAGCGGCGCTTCGTCTATGGCCTCATCTTCGGCATCCTCGTCATCGTCGCGCTCGGTCTCTTCGGCGACGGTCCGGCGCTGCTCGGCACACTGGCGCGCTTCGACTGGCGCCTGGTACCGCTGATCCTTCTTCTCACCACGAGCAACTATCTGCTGCGCTTCGCCAAGTGGCACCTCTACCTGCGCTGGCTCCAGGTCGGAGGAATCCGTCCCCTCACCAGCTTCGGGATCTTCATGGCTGGACTCTCGATGGCCATCACTCCGGGCAAGGTGGGCGAGTTCCTCAAGTCGTACCTGCTGCGTCGCGCCACCAGGACGCCCGTCTCCGTCACCGCACCGATCATCGTCGCCGAGCGCATCACCGACGGCCTGGCCATGCTGGCGCTGGCGGCGCTGGGCCTGGGCATCGTCCACTATGGCTGGCAGATACTGGCCGTGCTCTCGGCCGTCGCGGTCGTGGGCATCGGGCTGCTCCAGCAGCGGACGCTCATGTTCCGCCTCTTCGAGCGGCTCGAGCGATTCCCGCGGATCGCGCGGCGCATCCAGTCGCTCCACACGCTCTACGAGAGCGCCTACCTCCTCTTCCGGCCGCTCAACCTGGTGCCGGCGATTGGCATCGGCGTCGTCTCGTGGCTGGGCGAGTGCGTCGCCTTCTTCCTCATCCTGATCGGGCTGGGATTCGCGCCCAGCTTCACCCTGATGGTCACGGCGACCTTCGTATTGGCGACGGCCACCATGCTGGGCGCCATCTCCATGCTGCCGGGCGGGCTCGGTGCTGCCGAGGCCAGTGTCGCGGGCCTGCTGCTCCTGCTCGTCCACGACCACCACATGACGGCCGATCTCGCGGCCGCCGCCACCCTGCTGGTGCGGTTCGCCACGCTCTGGTTTGGCGTCCTGCTCGGACTCGGCGCGCTGCTGCTCGTCGAGCGCCACCTCAGCCGGCTCGAGACCTCCCGGCGCCGGGTCGTCGAGGCGTCCCACCCGGCCGACTGACGGCGCCGGAACCCCCGCGACCGCCCGTAGGACAAACGATACGGGCGAGCGATTGCTCGCCCGCCCGCCGGTCACTACAGCTTGTCTCGCAACCATGCCCCGGAACTCAGCCCCTTCAGTGGGCTTCGTTCCGTCAGCGCGGCGGCTTGAGCCGCGCGTGGGGTCCGTCAACGCGACAATTCACTGCCGCGCGCATGCTCTGCCTGCGCTGCAGGCCCGGAGCCGACTCGGCGATCCACGGATTCCTCGACAAATCGCCCTGTCGTGACTACCGAGCTCGGATCAGGACTCGCGACCCGGCAGCGTCCGGCTGTCGCTCGGACGGCGCAGCAGCTGGTCGCCACCCTCGCGGGGCGGTCGGCTCTCTCCGCTCTCCGCCGGGCGCGGTCCGCGCGGTTCTCCGCTCTCCGCCGGGCGCGGTCCGCGCGGCTCGCCGGCCTCGGTCGGGCGCGGTCCGCGCGGTTCGGCGCCCTCCGGACCCCGGTGCTCGGCGGCCGGGCGGCGCTCGCCGCTGTCGCGCGGTGCACCCCGCTGCTCGCCGCCGTCACGCGGGCCACGACCGTCACCACGTGGCCCGCGACGGTCGTCCGGCCGCGGGCCACGCGGGCCGCGCGGGCCGCCGGCCGGCTGGGACCCCGGCTCCGGCATCTCTCCCGTTAGCAGCGCCCGCCGCGACAGGTTGATCTTGCCATCGGGCCGGATCCCGGTCACGACGACGTTGACTTCCTGCCCGATCTGGACCACGTCCTCGACCGACTCGACGCGGTGCGGCTCGAGCTCCGAGATGTGGACGAAGCCGTCCTTGCCCGGCAGGATCTCCACGAACGCCCCCGACGCGATGATCGTCTTGACCCGCCCGAAGAAGATGTCGCCAACCTCCGGCACCCGGGTGATGCGCTCCACCGTCTCGAGTGCCCGCCGTGCGCTCTCCTCGTTGACGGCGCTGATGAAGACCGAGCCGTCGTCCTCGATGTCGATCTTGGCCCCGGTTGCCTCCTGGATGCCCCGGATGACCTTGCCGCCCGGGCCGATAACCTCGCCGATCTGCTTCGGGTTGATCTGGATCCGGAAGATCCGTGGCGCGTACGAGGACGTGTTCGCCCGCGGCTCCTTGATCGTCTCGGCCATCCGGTCCAGGATGAACATCCGCCCGGCATGGGCCTGCTCGAGCGCCTGGCGCATGATCTCCGCCGTGATGCCCTGGACCTTGATGTCCATCTGGATCGCGGTCACGCCGTCTCGCGTCCCGGCCACCTTGAAGTCCATGTCGCCCAGCGCGTCCTCGACGCCCTGGATGTCGGTCAGCACCTGGTAGCGGCCGGAGTCGCCGTCGGTCACCAGGCCCATCGCCACGCCGGCCACCGGCTGGACGATCGGCACGCCGGCATCCATCAGCGCCAGCGTGCTGCCGCAGACGCTGGCCATCGAGGTCGAGCCATTCGAGCTGACGACCTCGGACACCACTCGCATCGTGTACGGGAAGATGTCCTCGTCGGGTAGGACCGCCTGCAGCGCCCGCTCCGCCAACGCGCCATGGCCGATGTCACGCCGGCTCGGCCCGCGTAGCCGCCGCACCTCACCCACGCTGAAGGGCGGGAAGTTGTAGTGGTGCAGGTAGCGCTTGGACTCCTCGATGCCGAGCCCGTCGAGCGTCTGCGTCTCGGACGTCGCCCCCAGCGTCACCACCGTCACCACCTGCGTCTGGCCGCGGGTGAAGATCGCCGAGCCGTGCGTGCGCGGCAGGTAGCCGACCTCGGACCAGATCGGGCGGATCTCGGTGAGCGCGCGGCCGTCCGGGCGCTCGCCCCGCTCCAGGATCGTGCGTCGCACCAGACCCTTGACCAGGCTGTCGAACAGGTCCGCCACCGCGCCCGCGCTTGGTGACTTACCGTCACCGTCCGGTGTCGCCGTGAAGTGCGCGACGACCTCGTGCTTGAGTGCAGCGGTCGCCTCGACGCGGCCTTCCTTGTCGGCGTTGAAGACGGCACCGGTCAGCCGGTCGCCGAGGAACTCTTCGATCCGGTGCTTCAGCTCCGTGTTCTCGGCCGGGGGCGTGAACTGCCACTTCTCGTGCCCGGCCAGCTCGCGCAGCTCGTGCTGCATGGCGACGATGCGCCGGATCTCGTCGTGCGCCAGCAGCACCGCCTGGAGCATCCGCTCCTCGCCGATGCCCTTGGCCTCGCCCTCGACCATCATGACGGCGTCGGCCGTACCTGCGACCACCATGTCGAGGTTGCTGTCGATCAGCTGGTGACTGGTCGGGTTGATGACCAGCTCACCGTCGATCTCGCCGACGCGGGCCGCGCCGACGGGACCGGCCCACGGGAGCGGCGACAGCATCAGCGCCGTCGACGCGCCGATGATCGACAGGATGTCCGGGTCGTTCTCCTGGTCGGCCGACAGGACGGTGGTGATGACCTGCACCTCGGCCCGGTAGCCCTTCGGGAATAGCGGGCGCAGCGGCCGGTCGGTCAGGCGCGCGGCCAGGATGGCGGCCTCGGTCGGCCGACCCTCGCGCTTGATGAAGCCGCCCGGGATCTTGCCGGCGGCGTACATCTTCTCCTCGTAGTCGACCGTCAGCGGAAAGAAGTCGAGGGCCTCACGGGGCTCCCGCTCGCCGACGGCCGTGGACAACACCAGGGTGTCACCGTAGCGCACGGTCACCGCGCCCTGTGCCAGCCCGGCAATGCGGCCGGTCTCCAGGGTCAATGTCCGTCCGTTGATCTCGATAGACCTGCTGTGAATAACTGGAGTCATGCTGTCTCTCCCCATAATCTGCATAATCTGCGCGCGGGCCGCGCCACGCGTCCGCGCCACTGGTCGACGACCATCGGGGCGGGGAGGTGTTAGGGACTGGCGTTCGGCGAAGAGGTCCACACGCCGCTCCTCGCCGGGCTCCAATACCTAACGCCTCGGCCACGCCCGGCTAGCACTCTACCGCGAGTTCGGCTCCAGCACCTCCTCTCGTGGGTACGATGCACGGAAGCCCAGGGAGATTCCCTGGGCTTCCAGAAGGGTCACACGGGGACGGCTGCACGCAGCCAGCACGTGGGAGGATGGGTAACGCACCACGATGCGAATCGCACGGCTCAGCGGCGAAGACCGAGCCGCTCGATGGTGGCGCGGTAGCGCTCGACGTTATTCTCGCTGAGGTAGGCCAGCAGCCGGCGGCGCCTGCCGACCAGCTTGAGCAGACCGCGGCGGGAGTGATTGTCGTGCGGGTGGGCACGCAAGTGCTCGACCAGGCCGTTGATCCGCTCGGTCAGGAGCGCGATCTGCACCTCGGGCGATCCGGTGTCGGTGTCATGGGTCTGGAAACCGTGGACGATCTCGTCCTTCTGCTCCTTATACAACGCCATGCGAGCGGCGCCTCCCTCTACCCTCTGCCCAACGAACTACCCACGTACTATACCGGTTCAGTATATCACCCTGCGCAAGCCCCAACCACGGCGCGCCGCGCACGATGGTGCCGGGCAGGCACCGCCCGCCCGGCATGCCACGAACGTACTCGGGGCTACGATCCGCTGGCGGTAGGGACCTGCTTCCCCTTCAGCCAGGGCATCATCGCGCGCAGCTCGTCGCCGACCTGCTCGATCTGATGGCTCAGCGCCGCCTCGCGCATGCGGTAGAGGTTCTGCCGCCCCGCCTCGTTCTCGTCCATCCACTGGTCCGCGAACTTCCCGCTCTGGATGTCCTGCAGGATCTGGTGCATCGACTCGCGCACGCGCTCGTCGATCAGCCGCGGCCCGCTGACGTAGTCGCCGTACTCGGCCGTGTCGCTGACCGAGTAGCGCATGTACTTGAGCCCACCCTGATACATCAGGTCGACGATCAGCTTCAGCTCGTTGAGCACCTCGAAGTAGGCCAGCTCCGGCTGGTAGCCCGCCTCGACCAGCGTCTCGAAGCCGGCCAGCACCAGCGCGCTGACGCCGCCGCACAGCACCGCCTGCTCGCCGAACAGGTCGGTCTCCGTCTCCTCCTTGAAGGTCGTCAGCAGCACGCCCGCCTTGAGACAGCCCAGCCCCCGGGCGTAGGCCAGCGCGTTCTGCGTCGCCTGGCCGCTCGCGTCCTGGGCCACCGCCAGCAGCGCCGGTACGCCGATGCCCTCCTTGTAGAGGTCGCGCAGGATGTGGCCCGGGCTCTTGGGGGCGATCATCGAGACGTCCACGCCCTCCGGCGGCGTGATGCGCGCGAAGTGGATGTTGAATCCGTGGGCGAACATCAGCGTCTTGCCCGGCTTGAGCTCCGGCGCCACGCTCTCCTCGTACACGATCTTCTGGGTGTGGTCGGGCATCAGCATCATGACGATGTCCGCCTGGCGCGCGGCGTCGCGCACGGTGGTCACCTCTAGCCCGTCCGCCTTGACCCGCTCCCAGCTCTTGCTGCCCTCGTACAGGCCGACGACGACGTCGCAGCCGCTGTCGTGCAGGTTGAGGGCGTGGGCGTGCCCCTGACTGCCGTAGCCCAGGATCGCGATCTTCTTGCCCTGCAACAGGGAGAGATCCCCGTCCTTCTCGTAGTAGACCGTCGCCACCTACCCTGGCTCCTCTCAACCGGCGCCCTCGTCCGGGCCCGGCTCATCCCGCCCTGCCCCGGCTCCACGACCGCCGCTAGGCGACCGCCTCGTCTCGCGCCACGACCACCGCGCCGCTGCCGCGCTCGATGGCGGCGCAGCCGGTGCGCGCAATCTCTTTGATCCCATAGGGACGGACGAGCGTGATCAGCGAATCGATCTTCTCGCTCGGCCCGGTGACCTCGATCACCAGCGTGTCCGGCGCGGCATCGACGATACGCGCCCGATAGACCTCGGAGACCAGGCGCATGATATCACCGCGCGTCCGCTCGCTCGCCGCGACCTTGACCAGCGCCAGCTCGCGCTGGATCAGGTTGTCGCCGGTGACGTCGGTCACCTTGATCACCTCGAGCAGCTTGTAGAGCTGCTTGCTCAACTGCTCGACCGTCCGGTCATCACCCTGGATCACGAGCGTCATGCGGGACAGCCCGGGCGTCTCGCTGTGCCCGACCGCGATGCTGTCGACGTTGAAGCCGCGCTGCCGAAACAGGCTCATCACGCGGTTCATGACGCCGGGGTGGTCCTCCACCAGGACCGCGAGCGTGTGCCGTCGCATTATTCCCACTCCAGGTCCTCTTCGATCATGTCGCGGATCGAGGCGCCCGACGGAATCATCGGAAACACGTTCTCCTCCTGGTTGACCCGGAACTCGAGGACCGTCGGCCCGTCGACGGCCCGCGCCCAGGCAATGGCCTCGTCCACCTCGTCCGGGTGGCAGACCCGCCGCCCGGGGATCCCGTAGGCCTGCGCCAGCAGCATGAAGTCCGGCGCGCTGATCGGCGTCTCCGAGTAGTTGCGGTTGTGGAACAGCTGCTGCCACTGCCGCACCATGCCCAGGTAGCCGTTGTTGACGATGGCGAGCTTGACCCGGGCCTGCTCCTGCACCACCGTGGCCAGCTCGAACATGGTCATCTGAACGCCGCCGTCACCGACCACCGCCCACACCTCGGCCGCGGGCCGGGCCAGCGCCGCGCCCAGCGCCGACGGCAGGCCGAACCCCATCGTGCCCAGGCCGCCGGAGGTGATCCACTGGTTCGGCGTGTCGCAGGAGTAGAACTGCGCCGTCCACATCTGGTGCTGCCCGACGTCGGTCGTGACGATAGCGCGGCCGCCGGTCAGGGCGTGCAGCCGCTCGACCACGTACTGCGGCGCCAGCGGCCCGCGCGGGTTGACCGGGCCGGAGGGCGGCCGCTTGCGCCACGTCGCCAGCAGTTCGAGCCAGGGGTCGTGGTTCAGCTCTCCGACCTCGCCGCGCAGGAGCTTCAGCGTCTCGCGGGCATCCCCTACGACCGGCACGTCGGCCGGGACGTTCTTGCCGATCTCCGCCGGATCGATGTCGATGTGGATCACCTTGGCGTGGGGCGCGAACTCGCTCAGCCGGCCGGTGACCCGGTCGTCAAAGCGCATGCCGATCCCGACCAGCACGTCGGCCTCGTTGATGGCGTGGTTGGCGTGGGAGAAACCGTGCATCCCCACCATGCCCAGGCAGAGCGGATGGGACCCGGGAAACCCACCGATGCCAAGCAGCGTCAGGCCCACCGGAATCTGCGCCTGGTCGGCGAACGCGACCAGTTCGTCGCTGGCGCCCGAGATCAGGATGCCGTGCCCGGCCAGGATCAGCGGGCGTTCGGCCGAGCGCAGCAGCTCGGCGGCGCGGCGCAGCTGGCGACGGTGCGGGACGATCGTGGGGCGGTAACCGGGCAGGTTGACCGGGTCGGCCGGGGCCAGCTCGCCGTGGCCCAGCAGCACGTCCTTGGGCAGGTCGACCAGCACCGGACCGGGACGGCCGGTGCCGGCCAGGTGGAACGCCTTCTGGATGGTCGGCCCGATGTCCTCGACCCGCCGCACGATGAAGTTGTGCTTGGTGATCGGCAGCGTGATGCCGGTGATGTCGATCTCCTGGAAGGCGTCGCTGCCGATGACCGACTGCGACACCTGACCGGTCAGGGCGACAATCGGGATCGAGTCGAGCATCGCGGTCGCGATCCCGGTGACGAGGTTGGTCGCGCCCGGCCCGGAGGTCGCCAGGCAGACACCGACCTTGCCGCTGGCGCGCGCGAAGCCGTCGGCCGCGTGGGCAGCTCCCTGCTCGTGGCGCACCAGCACGTGGTGAATCCCGAACTCCGGTAGCACGTCGTAGAGCGGGATGACCACCCCACCCGGGTAGCCGAAGATCACCTCGACGCCCTCGCGCTCCAGCGCGCGGCAGAGCACGCGGGCGCCGGTAGATGGGACCTCCGCGCTGGGCTGCGCTTCCGCCGCCGCCCTCTCGGTCTCCGCGACCATCGCCGTTCCCTTCCCGTCGTCTGGGCTCCCGCGTTGCCGGAGCCCGGAGGCCATCGCACCCAAACAAACGAGCCTCCCATGTGGGAGGCTCGTGAGCGTTCGTCAGGATCGTGGTGCCTACGCTCTCGACGCGCCTCCCAGCCCCGAAGGGCCAATAATGAGGCGTACACCGAGAAGGAGGTCGAGGACACGACGGGCGTCATGCACCGTCGACCGCGCCGCGCGCACTGGAGATTGCCGGTTGTGCGCCGTGCTCGTCACGAAGCCCTCGTCCATCCATGTAGCGGCACCGAAAATGACTGTCTGGCCGCATGATACCGGCCCCGAACGGCGTATGTCAACCCCTGTGCTGCGCAACCCGGCGAGACCTGACACCGTGCTCGAGGAAACGGCTCACATCAGGCGTCGACGCTGCTGTGCCTCGGCCTCGTTGTATCGTGCGGCGTCGCCGTGGGCCAGCGCGGCGATGCGGTGGACGAGCGCGCGCACCCGGCCCAGTGCCTCCGACAGGTAGACGTCGGGCGGGGCAGTCTCGAACCCGGCGCCGTGGTCGAGGGGATCCTTCCAGATGCCGCGCACGCCGCCGGAGTCATCGATGTCGAGCAACCGCTCGAAGGCCGCCCCGAGGTCCTTCTGCTCCAGCCACCACAGCCAGCCCTCGCGCGGGCGTGCCGCGGCCTCGACCTCGCGGATCGCCTCGCTGTCGCTCTGCACGCTCTGAAAGCGGTCGCGCAGATTGCGCCGGCTCACACGGCTGTGAGGGAGCGGGTCGGGCATCAACGCGTTCAGTCCGTGAAGCCCGGCGGTGGACGCCTGCAGCAGCTGGTCCACGGCGGCGCAGGCGCACGACTCCTGGTCGACGGCCGCCTGGTTGGCGTTGCCGCCGGCCCGGCGCAGGGCGTCGATCTGGGACTGCACCCCGGCGAGCTTGCGGTCGACCTGTGCCTGACTCGGGATCGCGGACGCGGACGGGTTGCTCATCAGGGCTTCCCTCTCCATTGAACGAAGCGCGCGGCGCGCCTCCGGCGCGGCCTTCCCAGCGTCTGTTATGGCAGAGGGCCCGGCCGACCGTCAAGCGCGCGAGCCACACCTGCGTGAATGGCGAGACGCTACGGGCGAAGCTGCGCGAACCGGGGCGGTGTTCGGGGTGTCGGGTCGGCGCCGCCGCGGTGCGCCGGACGTTGATGGGTCTGGGGGTCTGTGCTATTCTTGACGGGTGCTCGGGGCCGCGTGCCCGCGGGTCAACAACCGAATACGCGCCCGTAGCTCAGTGGATAGAGCGTTTGGTTGCGGACCAAAAGGTCGGGGGTTCAAGTCCCTCCGGGCGTACCGCCCCGAAGTGCAGGGCACCCTTCACCGGGCCCTGCACTCACTGCGTTCGGGAGCGAAACAGCTGGAGAGGTGTCCGAGCGGTTTAAGGTGCCGATCTCGAAAATCGGTGGGCGTGACGAGCGTCCCGTGGGTTCGAATCCCACCCTCTCCGCCGCAGACAATCGGGAAATTGGAAGGGTCGCATAGTTTGGCCGAGTGCGCGCGACTGGAAATCGCGTAGGCGTGATGAGCGCCTCGAGGGTTCGAATCCCTCCCCTTCCGCCAG
>DATKRJ010000053.1:0-15506 GCA_035532355.1 Thermomicrobiaceae bacterium
GCGACACCGACGGCCGCGGTGCGGCGCGAGCTCGACTACCTGCGTCGCAACGGTATCCAGGGAACGCGCCTGGTGGACCACCTGGTCACCGTCTACCAGCAGCACCGCCTCCAGGACCGCGACCGCGCCGCCGCGTCCGAGGCCGCCGCGCCCGACATCCCTCAGGTCGTCTGTAGCCTGGCCCTCGTCTGAGGCGCCCCGCCGCACGCATGGGCCCCGATCGCGGATTCGACCCCCAACCGGCCTCGGCGTGTAACGCATCTGTCGCAATCATGGTCCAGAACTCAGCCCCTTCAGTGGGCTTCGTCCTTCAGCGCGGCGACTTTAGTCCCGGGCTTCGTCCTTAAGCGCGGCGGCGTTAGCCCCGCGCGTCGTCCACCCCGCGCCACAACGGGCTCGCAGCGACCCGGACGACCTGCTCGTTTTCGCTGTCGTGGTGCGGAAAACCGTCGTCCGGCCCGTCGTCCGGGGGTGGACGTCCGGCTCTCGCGTGTAGGTCCGCCTCGCCCCCGCGCACCACGCTGGGATCCATACCGGGAGGGCCCTCTCCCACACTATCTTGCTCTCGTCTCCGTTCGCGTCAAACCGGCGCGTCCGCCACGTGGTAGTTCAGGGCAGGTTTCAAACCTGCCTCCACCGGACCACGGGCGCGAGTTCGCCGCGGGGCGGGACGGCGCGATTCAGGGGCGGAGGTAGGCCAGCACCGCGAGTACCCGGCGGTGCTGGCTGGTCGATTCGTCGAGCCCCAGCTTGCTGAAGATGCCGCTGATGTGCTTCTCGACGGTGCCATCGCCGATCGAGAGGTGGTCGGCGATGGCGCTGTTGGAGCGGCCCTCGGCCATCAGCGCCAGCACCTCACGCTCGCGCGCCGTCAGCTCGGACAGCCGGCGGTCCCGGCGGCGACGCGCCAGGAGCTGCGCGATGACCTCCGGATCGAGCACGGTGCCGCCCGCCGCGACCTGCTCCATCGAGCGCAGGAAGTCCCGCACGTCGACCACGCGGTCCTTGAGCAGGTAGCCGATCCCCTCGGCGCCGGTCTCGAGCAGCTCGCTCGCGTAGCGCTCCTCAACGTACTGCGAGAAGACCAGGATCGCGGTCCCCGGCACCCGCTCGCGGGCCTCGATGGCGGCGCGCAGCCCCTCGTCGCGGAAGGCCGGGGGCAGGCGCACGTCGACGATCGAGAGGTCGGGCCGGCAGTCCACGATCGCCTCCACCAGGTCGGGACCGTTGTCGACGAGCCGGACCACCGTGTGTCCGGCGTCGTCGAGCAGGCGTGCCAGCCCCTCCCGGAGCAGGACCGCGTCCTCGGCGATGACTACCCGCACGGGATCTCCGCGTGTACCCGCGTCGGCCCGCCAACCGGGCTCACGACCGTCAGCGTGCCATCGAGCGCGGCCAGGCGATCCTGGAGCCCGGCCAGCCCGCTGCCCATCCCCGGATCGGCGCCGCCCGCGCCGTCGTCGACCACGTCGATTTCCAGCCGGTCGCCGTCGCGCCGGACGATCACCTGCGCCTCGGTCGCCTGGCTGTGCCGGGCCACGTTGGTCAGCGCCTCGGCAACCACGAAGTAGGCGGTCGTCTCTACCGGCGTGCGGAGCCGCTCGGGCAGGAGCACGTCGACCGACACCGGCACCGTCGAGCGCCCGGCCAGGGCCGAGATCGCGGCGTCCAGCCCGCGATCGGTCAGCACGGCCGGCAGAATGCCACGCGCCAGATCGCGGATCTCGGCCATCACCCGCTTGGTCTCGTCGTGCGCCTCGGCGATGAGCGCCTCGGCCGCGGCCGGGTCGGTCTTGAGCTTCTCGCGCGCCATGCCCAGGTCCATCCCTAGCTTCACCAGCCGCTGCTGCGCGCCGTCGTGCAGATCGCGCTCGATGCGCTGCAGCTCGACGACGGCGGCGTCCATCGCGCGGGAACGGCTCTCGGACAGCTGCCCGACCCGGGCGTTGAGCTCCGCCTCGCGGTTGACACCCAGCAGGGCGCCGGCCAGCCAGGCGTGGCCGCGTCCCAGCCCGACCAGGACGTACGGCAGCGCGACGAGGAAGGAGAGGCCCAGCAGCGCCGTCGCCAGCGCTTTCGGCAGCGTGTCGACCGGCTGCCCGTTGAAGATCTCGATCGGGGCGGCCCGGTAGTAGGCCGGCATGGTGACCGCGGCGGCGACGACCGAGACCATGACCACGGCGATGACGAACTCGGCGATGCCGATCGGGAAGAGCAGGAACAGGTAGAGCAGGTCGAGCCAGGTATGCGGGTCGGCCAGGCGCACCTTGAGCCGCGGCCAGATCGATCCGGCCGGCAGCGGTCGGTAGGGGTTCTCGATCTTGACGCCGAGCAGCGCCCGGACGCGCGCCCGCTCGAGACGCGCCCCAGACGTCCAGAGGAGCATCGTCCCGGCGAGCAGCGGCAGCCCGACCAGCGTGATCGCCATACCGATGCCGGCCGACAGCAGCGTCACCAGCACGGTGAACCAGAGGACTCCGAGCACGAAGCTCAGCAGCGCGAAGATCAGCGCCAGCCACGGCTCGGCCGAGACGAGGAGCCGCAGCGGGTTGCGCAGCGAGCTGCGGCCGGCGGTGAGGCTGGGACCCACGATGGCGGACATCGAACGTCGATCCTTTCCGGGGGTATCTTCCCCGATCCGTGACCCGGCTGCCAATGCGGGCATCCTGGGTCGAGCTCAGTGCCGCGGCGCGGCGCCGGCCGGTGCGCCCGCCCGCATGAGCCGGCTCCCCGCCCACAGCGGGATGAGCAGCACGGCTCCCCAGACGGTGTCGGCGTTGGTTGCCAGGCGCTCCAGCAGGCCGGCGTAGCCGCCGAGCAGGCCGTGGGAGCTGAGCGCAACGCCAAAGAATGGCATCAGCACGTTTGGCCAGAGGCCGCAGACCAGCGTGAATACCGCCCAGCGGCGAAGATTCGACTCACTCCAGAGGCGCCGGGCGATGACCACCAGGCTCACACACATGGCGGTCACGATCCCTACCATCAAGACCGTGTGCAGCGGGTCTCGCGTGACGATGCCAATGGCGATCAATCCGACGCCTTCAACTCCCCGCATGATGGGGTACCACGTCGCGCCGCTGCCGCCGCCGAGAATCCGGCTCCAGACAAAGGCGAGCCAGATGACCACGACGCCCAACATGATGAAATTGGCCCGCTGTATCCAGCCGTCGGGTCCAAGGCTGAGTGCGCTGATCGTCTGCCGCCAGGCATCGAAGCCGGGGCGGGTGGCGCCCTCGATCAGGTAGATGAGCGGGAAGATCACCGTTCCCGCTACGCCGCAGGTCAGCCACAGGAGCAGCGTCCGCGGGACCGGTACGTCAGGAGTGACCTCTGCGGCCGCGACTCCGGATGAGCCTGCTTGCCTCGCGGGTGATGCGTAACGGTGCGGATTGGACATCGATGCACCCCCACCCACGTTTTTCACCTCCATCGTAGAGCACCCTCCACCGCCGCGCCCTGAGTACCCGGAGGAGCACGGCCCGCGGCCAGCCACATCTCACTGGCCTCATGGTAGGCTCGAGTCGATCGCGGCAACACCGGGCGGGCTGGAGGATTCGGGGTAGGGTTATCCCCCATGAGAGGGGCACCCCCACTCGGTCGAGGGCAGGCCTCCGAGCCGCACGCCCGGTGTTGCCGGCCATACGGCCACGTGCGGAGAACAGAATCCGATGCGTTCCGCGGCACGTAGCACCGATGAGTCATCGACGTGAAGCCGACGCGCGCCGGCCCGGTATCGTCTCCGGGGTGACGCCGATGCCGGACGTGGGCGCGATGCAGGCGCTTGCCGCCCTGGGCCGACGGGGCGCGGCTTTGGCCTTCCCGCGCGGCGGCGCGGCCGCGGTGGGCATCTCCCGGGATGGCGGCGATGGCGCGCTGGGAGGCGACCGCGGATCGATGGACCAAACCGCCACACCGGTCATGAACCGCAAGCAGCAGATGGACGGTCACCCCGACGGCATGCGTCGGGACGCGCCGGCCCACCTGGGCGCCGGGCGGGACGACGGGCCGCCGGGTCGCGTCACCCGCTGGGTCGGCGGGCTGGTCGCCGCCGTCGCGGTGTTCTCGATCGGTTTCGATCCGGCCCACGAGCTCTGGCGGTTGGGATTCCCCGGGATGCCGCTCGAGTTCCAGAGCGTCTCGGTTAGCGCGAGCGATCTGGGACTCGTGCTCCTCGTCGCCTATGGCGGGTGGTGTCAGTGGCGCGGTCCGCGACGCCCGTTGCCGGTCGCGGCGCGGCCGGCGGTCGCGGCCGGCATCCTGCTGCTCGGCTGCCTCACGCTCAGCCTGATCCCGGCCCCGGCGCGCTGGCTGAGCGCGTGGCAGATTGGCGAGGTGGGGCTGGGGCTGCTGACGTTTGTCACCGTCGCGCGCCGCCCCTGGTTCGGCCGGCGGCTGCTGGTAGCCGGGGCCGCGCTGGTGCTCTTTCAGCTGCCGCAGGTGCTGGTGCAGGAGGTAGTCCAGTCCTCGGTCTCGCTGGGGTCGCCGCTGCCCGGCTGGCCGCCGGTCCTGCCCGCGGCGGCATCGGGCGCGCTGGTCGTCTTTGGGCCGGCCGGGCTCCGCTGGCAGCGCGGGATGGGCTCGTTCCTCCATCCCAACCTGCTCGGCGGCTTCCTGGCACTGGCGCTGGTTCTGGCGCTGCCCTGGCTGGGGCGCTCCGAACGGTATCGCGCGGGGCTCTGGGTCGTCTGGACGATCGGCTGGATCGAGCTGCTGCTCACCTTCTCCCGCGCGGCGCTGCTCGGCGCCGTGCTCGGCTGTGCCGTCTCGGCCATCGCCCAGCGGCGCCGGAGCCTGGGGCGCGCCGGGGTCGCGCTGCTGGCCCTCACGCCGGCGGTGGTGGTGGCCGGCGCCGTCCTGCTGATGGGCAATGTGCTGCTGCCGCGTATCACGCCGGACTCCGCCCTGCTCGCGAGCGTGCCGGTCGAGAATCGAGCGCTGCTCATGGGCATCGCGGTGCGGCTGATCGCCGCCCATCCCCTGCTGGGCGTCGGCGCCGCGAACTTCACCGTGGCCGAGCTGGCCCCGCCGATCGACGGCTATATCTTTCAGCCGGTCCACCTCGTGCCGCTGCTGGTGGCGGCTGAGGCGGGCGTGCTCGCCGGCGCCGCCTGGCTGTCGGTCGTGCTGGGCGGGCCGATCGTGGAGTGGCACCGGCGCGCGCGGGACGGCGTCGTCTGGGTTGAGCGGCTGGCCGTGCCGGTCGTGGTCCTGGTGCTCGCCGCGCTCGACCACTACCTGTGGACGTTTGCGGCGGGGGAGGCCCTCTTCTGGATCACCCTCGGCATCTGGGCCGCGCGCCCGGAGCAGCTTGAGGCGGCAGGGCCACCGCTCGTCGCGGCCGGCGACGGCCGGCGCTCGGCTACGGCGCCGGCAGGTCCGCGTCGTTCCCGCCGAGCCGTGCCTGAGCGCGCAGGTAGGCGTGCACGGCGGTGATCAGCTCGGCGTGGCTCCAGGTGAGCGGACTCACCGATAGCGGCGCGCCGGAGTAGGGGTGCACCTGCTCGGCCAGTACCCCGCTCGGCAGCGCGTGGTCACACACCCAGTGCAGGCAGGCCATCGCGGCATCCAGATCTTCCCCACCGCGGGCCGTCGCGGCGAGCCACTCGGCCAGCCACAGCGTACAGATGAACCAGGGGTTGCCCGGCACCCGGACCAGATCCTGGCTGGACTGGTGGTACCCATCGTTCTCATACCGCGCCACCCCGCCGACGTCGGTCTTGACCGACAGCCGCTCCCGGATGGCGCTCATCGTCTGCACGATGCGCGGGTCGTCCGGTGCGTACATGCCGAACCGCCACAGTCCCACCAGCGAGGCGTCCACCGTCGGATCGACGGCCCAGCCCCCGTCATCACGACGCGTCACCATGCGCGCGAAACGCCCCTCGTCGGGCTGCCACAGGATCTGGTCGGCCCCGCGGCGCAGGGCGTCCGCCGCCCGGCGGTAGCTGTTGGCCCGCTCGGTCTCACCGAAGGACTCGGTGAAGCTCGCCGCGGCGGTCAGCCCGCCCCACACCGCGCCGACCGTGAACGCCGGAACGCCGTACCGCTCCTCCCAGAGGTCGTAGCTGGGCAACGGCATGCCGCTCTCCCGATCGCGGTAGTCGGCGAGGAAGTCGGCGGCCGGGACGATGAGCTGGCGATAGAGCGGCTTGATGAACTCCACGTCGCCGAACCGCTGGAAGTGACTCCAGAGGGCCCAGAGCACGAGCGCGGTCTCGTCCTCCTGGATCGGCAGCTGCTTGCGTCCGTCCCGCACCCATGGGTGCCAGCTCGAGGCGAGGGTGCCGTCCGGGTTGTACTTGTGCAGCAGGTAGCCCTCGCGCGTCAGCGCCCGGCCGCAGAACGTGAAGAAGTTCCGCGGGATGTCGATCAGGCCCGCCAGGTCCAGGGCGTGGGCCACGAGCGCGCCGTCGCGCGGCCAGACGTAGCTGTAGGTGTCGCGCACGGCCGAGGCGATGTCGCTGTCGTTGGCGGCGATGATCGCCCCGCCGTTGTCGGTCTGCGTGCGAATGGCCAGCAGGCTCATCTGGTAGTGGTGGCGCAGCGCGTGGGGAAGCCCGCTCAGATCCGGCTGGTGCATGCTGAGCCACACGCGCCAGTAGGCGGCCGTGCGGTCGAGGAAGAGCTGCGGGCCGCGCTGGCGTACGAGCCGGTTGATCCGCGTGACCGCCTCGAAGTCCTCCCCGACGCACAGCCAGCAGTACATGGCCTGCTCGCCCTGCGACTCGAGCATGAGGCTGAAGCCGACGGTGGAGTCGACCGAGCCCTGGGCGATCGGATTGCCCGAGAGGTCCCCATCCTCGGCATCGCGCCAGGTGCCCTCCCGCCCGTCCAGCTCCTTGAGGCCGCAGGCCCACGACTGAACGCCGACGACGAGCCCCGTGGGGGCACGGGACGCCGCCGGAGCCGCCTCGTCCGCCGACGGGACGGCGCCGTTGATGAGGAACCAGCGTGACCCCTTGTAATGGAACACGGCGCGCCGCTCCGGCTCGTAGTAGGCGGTGTCCCCGACCTCGTGGCCCATAATGTGAAAGTCATAGTGGAAGAAGAGGCGAACCTCCCGCGGGCGCGCCGCGTGGTTGGTGACCGTGCAGCGGCGGACAAGCAGGTTCTCGTGGAAGTCGACCGCGTCGGCGAACCCCAGGGTGAGCGCGAGGTCGGGGTGATGCAGGCGAACCTGGGTGACCATGGTGGAGTGAGCGTAGCGGAGGTCGCGCTGCCAGCCGGGGTCGCTCAGCCAGCGGAACTGGCCCTCGCACCAGACGCCGAGGCGGAAGAGGTGCCCGAGCGCGTGGTTCTCCATTCCGACGCGCGGCCAGTACACCTCGCGGATCTGGTAGTCCCGGTCGAAGTGGATCAACAGGCTGCCGTTGCCGATCGGGAGGTCACGGGGCATCGTCGGGTCCCTCCTCTGGTGCGGCTGCCAGCGCGGCGCCGTGCTCCGGCCACGCGCGCAGGAGTTCGGCGACACTCCACGCCTGAGCGATGCAGCCGCCGGGCGCGTGCGGCGGGTCGCCGCCGAACACCTCGCTCACCTGGCCGAGCCCCGCCTCGCCGAGGTGTAGCACCAGGCGCGCGAAGAGCGGTCGGGCATCCCACGCGGTCCCGTGGACCCGCCGGGCCACGTCGACGTAGGGCCCCAGCAGCCAGGGCCAGACCGTCCCCTGGTGGTAGCCGCCATCCCGCCGCAGCTGATCTCCGCCGTAGACGCCGACATACGCGGGATCTGTCGGAGCGAGCGTGCGCAGCCCGACCGGGGTCAGCAGGGTATGCTCGACAGTCCAAAGCATCGACGCCCAGCGGTCGGAATCGAGTACCGGATGGGTGAGGCTGGCCGTGAGCAGCTGGTTGGGACGTAGCGCGGGCTCGATCCCTTCGGGGCCGTCCACCACGTCGTGACAGTATCCACCGCGCGGATCCCAGAAACGCCGGTTGAAGCTGGCCCGGCAGCGCTCCGCGGACCCAGTCAGCGCGCCCGGCTCGTGCCCGCGCTCGGCGAGCCAGGCCGCCAGCAGGCACAGCGCGTTGTACCACAGCGCCTGGATCTCGACGGGTTTGCCGCGCCGCGCGGTGATGACCCGGTCGCCGACCCGAGCATCCATCCAGGTCAGGGCAAGCCCGGGTTCGCCGGCCCGCAGCAAGCCATCCACCGGATCCAGCGCGATACCGTGACGCGTGCCGCGCTGGTGCCAGCCGACCACGTCCTGGAGCGCCGGCAGCAGGGCCGTCACCAGCGTTCGGTCACCCGTCGCCCGGGTGTAACGGGCGAGTGCCTCGAAGAGCCAGAGCGTCGCGTCGACCGTGTCGTAGACCGGCGGCTCGCCCCCGTCCGGGAAGCGATTGGGGAGCATGCCCCGGTCGAGATAGCCCGCGTAGGTCGCCAGGATGGCGCGCGCGTCCTCGAACCGGCCGGTTGCCAGGCAGAGTCCGGGCAGGGCAATCAGCGTGTCCCGCCCCCAGTCGGTGAACCAATGATAGCCGGCGATTATGGTGCGCCCGGCCGGCGCGCGCGTCGCGAGAAACTGGTCGGCGGCCAGCACCTGGTGCTGCCGAGCCCTGTCCTCCGGCGTCGCATTCGCGCGCTCGAGTAGCGCCTGCTGACGTCCTCGCTCGGACCGACGGCTCACGCCGGGGTCGAGCTGCAGGTCGTCGCGGTGGGTCGTCGCCACAAGTGTCACGGCCTGGCCGCGTGCCAGCTCCACCGCGAACGTGCCCGGGGTGTACAGGTCCTCCAGGTCGTCGAGGCCGCGCTCGCGCTCCTTCCGGTGGAGGAAGCGCCAATACCAGAGACCTGTCTCGAAGAAGCGCGCGCCCGGCAGCCGGAGCCAGAGCGGCGTCGCCCCGGGGAAGGCCTGGACGCGACAGCCGTCGGGCAGCGCTTCGACCGCGAAGCGCCAGTCGGAGCTGCCGTGGGTCTGGGCGTGGTAGTCCCGGTGCGTGGTGAACGGCTCCAGGCGAAGCCGTATCGGCGCTGGCGCCGAGAGGAGCGTGTAGCGGAGCAGGGTCGTGTTGTGGCCGTGCGCCATCCAGAGCGTCTTCTCGATCTCGCAGTCACCGCAGCGGTAGCGCCAGACGGGGAGGGTGCCGTCGAGGTGGAACCCCGTGAGATAGCGATGGCCTGTCGGATGGATCGTCCCGTCGTGGTACTCGGCCGCGTGGAGCGCGTAGCGCTCGTCTCCGACCGCGAGCTCCTCGTGCACCCGGGCGAGCAGGAGCGTGCGCGCCACCGGCGGGCACAGCGCCGCCATCAGCAGCCCGTGGTAGCGGCGCGTGTCGATGCCCGGCACCGTTCCCGACGCGTAGCCGCCAAGCCCGTTGGTGACCAGCCACTCGAAGGACAGCGACGACGGCAGAACGTCCGGAGCCGGCAGCGTCAGGGTGGGAAGGTCGGGCGGCACGGTCGCGTCGGATGTCACGGAGATGCTCCCTCGGGCTGACCGGGATCACCGGGACGACCGTCGTCCCGGCCGGCGCTCATGCGCCGTAGCCGGGGAAACTCTCTCGCTTGATCCGCTCCCGCCGCACCCCAAGGTCGGCGAGCGCCAGTCCGATTGTCTTCACCATCGCCTCGGGCCCCGAGACGTAGAACAGCGGGGCCGTCACCTCGGGCACGTACCGCGCGATGAACGCCGCGTCGATGCGCCCGACCGATCCCGTCCAGCCGGCCGTAGGCTGACTCACGACGTACACGACCTCCAGGCGCGGGTGAGCCCGGACCAGGGAGTCGAACAGCGGTCTGAAGGCGATGTCCGGTGTGCGGTTCGCGTACAGGAGCGTGATCTCGGCGTCCACCGGCACGAGGCTGAGCTCGACCAGAATCGACCGAAACGGGGTGATCCCGATCCCGCCGGCAATGAAGACCGCCCGCGGCTGACCGTCGCGGTAGACAAACCGCCCGGATGGCTCGCTCACGCTGATCACGGTGCCCGGCTCCATGCGACCGAGCGCCTGCTTGAAACTGCTACTCTCTCGGGGCAGCCGGGTGGTGAGCGCGATGGACGACTCCGACGGGGCGGACGCGATCGTGAAGTAGCGCTCGATGCCCCGGTCGTCCACGTCCGGGTGCGGCAGGGTGTAGTGGAGGAACTGGCCCGCTCGGTAGGCGACGGGCCGGTCGGGCTCGAAGTGAAACGAGACGACGTCCTCGGTCTCATGTTGACGGTCGAGCAGGCGCAGCGCGATGTCTTGGCGCTCGCTCACTGCCGTCGACGTTTCGTCGTGGTTCATCTTCACTCCTCGAAACGGCGCAGGAATCGCGTTCAGCGCTCGGACCGGATCCATCGCTGCTTCTCCCTCGGTCGCCGGACGTTGACCGGCCGACTCATCGTACGCTCGCGTTACACGATCGCGTCCTCCGGCAAGCGCCCGCCCATCGATTGCGCCTGACAACGCGCCATGGCCGGCACCGCTGCCAGAGACGCCATGCCGAGCATGACGGCTCCCCCGGCGGTGACACTCCGGACGATCTGGCGGCGGCTGTACGCGCGCGTCGGCAGGCGCCGGGGTTCCGCATCATCGTTCGTCAGAAGATCTCCCGTCACGTGACGTCCCTCGAGTCATTCCGCCCGGTATCCCGCCAGCAGAGCGGGACGCGACTCATGGCGAGCGGGCGGCAGCCAGCGGGCTCGGGGTGACGGACTTCCTTCCAAGCCCAGTCGATCATCGAGGTGAGCCTGGGCGTTACCGACAGCCGGCACCCTCCGTCTCGCCGGGCTCATCATCCTCGCCTCCGGCATCTGATGCGTCCCGTCCGCCCGGCTGAACCACGGGCGTATGCGACGCACATCGCAGCGTGGGAGCCTACGGTAGCACACGCCACTCATTAAGTCAATGTAGTACTTGACTTCCTTGATGTTAACGGCGGGATGCGGCACAATAGGTTCGAGCGGAAGGGGTGCGGAGTGTCGGAACGCTGGGATCAACGGTTCTTTAGCACCACGCGCGGCCAGGTCGTGACGCTGCTGCGCCGCGCCGGCCGCACCGTCAACGAGCTGGCCGCCGAGCTCGACCTGACCGACAACGCGGTGCGCCTACATCTCGCGACGCTGGAGCGTGACGGATTGGTCGTCCAGGAGGGGGTGCGGCGCGGCGCCGGCAAGCCGTCGTTCGCCTACCGGCTGACGCCGCAGGCCGAGCGCCTCTTCCCCAAACCCTATGGCCCGATGCTCGACGGCTTGCTCGACGTCCTGGCCGAGCGCCTGCCGCCGGCCGAGCTCGAGGCGGCCATGCGCGAGGTCGGCCACCGACTGGCGGCCGGTCGCGAGGCGTCGCCCGGTGAGCTGCGCCACCGTGTCGCGCAGGGCGCGGCGCTGCTCGAGGCGCTGGGCGGCCTGGCGGAGGTCGAGAAACAGGCGGGCGGCTTCTCAATCCGGGGCTACAGCTGTCCCCTGGCCGACGTCGCCGGTCATCCTGAGGCCTGCCGGCTCGCCGAGACGCTGCTGGCGGACGTGATCGGTGCGCCGGTCCGCGAGTGCTGTGATCGCGGTAACCCACCGCGCTGCCGGTTCGTGATCACCTCACCAGACGATACCGGTTCGAACCGAGCCTAGACTTGCCGACCGTAGCCCGCGGCCGCCGCGTAGGCCCAGGCGTCGAGGTCGGGCGTCGCCACGCCCTGTTGCGCCAGCGCCAGTTTGATCTCGGTCCGGTGCTCCACCCCATGTTCCAGAGCATGCAGCAAGAAGAACGACGTCGGGAAACGGTATGTCTTTCCCATCCAGGGGAGATCGACCTCGACGTCGGCGTCGAGTGACTCCGCGATGCGGACGAGCTCGTCGCTGGAACGGGTCGCGACCGCGGCCAGCGCGTCGACGCCCGGCCACTCGCTCGTGCGGTCGAGCTCGCCCTCGTGCTGACGCCCCATCGTGCGCAGCACGAATGTCTGCTGGCCGCCGACAACATGCAGGAGTAGCTCACGCACCGATCCGGAAACGCCCGGGACACGCGCGTTGAGGAGCGCGTCGTCGAGCGAGCGGCAGGCCTCGATCAGCGTGTGGTTCGCCCAGCGGTTGTAGCGGAACGTCGCGGCGAGTGGCGTGTTCATGGCGCTCCCATCCAGGGTATGTTCGACGTTGCAGCCCCGCATCCGGAAAGCTTTCGGCGGGCTGGGCAGGGTCGCGCGGGCGCAGGAGAGACGACACCGGCATCCTCCATCCATCCGCGTGCTCAGCCGCTGCCTACCGCCGGAAGCGGCGGGTGCGGGCGAAGAGGTTGGCCGAGTCCATCACCCGGGGCTCGTGCAGCGGGCCGCTCGCCAGCACCCCGGCGAAGGCGATCAGGAACGCCACGATGAACAGCACCTGGAAGCCGAAGTGGTCGACCAGCGTCCCGCCGATGATCGGGACGAAGGAGACGACACCGAGGATCGTGTTGACCAGGCCGACGTAGGCCGGGCGCTCCTGCTCCGGCGCGATGTCGAGCAGGTAGGTCATGTTGGCCAGGTTCTGCCCCGTGATGGCGACCCCGTAGGCCAGGAACACCAGGCCGAACGCGTAGTAGAGCAGGTGGTCTCCGCCGCGCTGGCTGATGGGAGACCAGCGCATCAGCGGCGGCAGCGCCAGCGCCAGCAGCGGGATGCCCATCCGGATCAGGGCCGCGAACTGCAGCACGAGCCGGTTCCCCTGCCGGTCCGCCAGCGGGCTCCACAGCAGGTTGGCGGCGAAGAGGGACACGGTCAGGATCGAGACGTAGATGCCGACCACCGCGGCCGGCGCGCCCAGCTGCTGCCGCGTATAGACCACGTAGAACGGATCCGCGATCGCGGCGATCGAGAGGAAGGCGCGGAAGGTCAGGAAGCGGCGGAAGTGCCGGTTGGCGAAGAAGCGCGGCGCGTCGCGCAGCTGAGAGGCGAGGCTGGTGCGCTGCCGGACCGGCGCGGGCCCCGGCTCGCTGATCAGCGCCATCGTGACGGTCCCGACGGCCAGGGCCACGGCCGACAGGGCGAACAGGATGGTGAAGCCGTGCGGGAAGCTGGACTGGTCGGCAAGGATCCGCTGGATCAGGAACCCGGCCATGAAGCCGAGCACCCCACCCCACAGGTTGCGCTGGCCGAAGAAGAACGCCAGCCGGTTGGCCGGAACCGCCCGGGCTATCACGTCCACGAAGGGCACGTTGGCGATGCCGGCCGTCAGATTGTAGATCGAGTAGGCCACGAAGAAGGCGACCAGCAGGAGCGACGGGTGCCGGCCGCCGATCAGGAATCCGAGCAGGCCCAGTGCCGCGATCGACACGCTGCGCGCGACGGTGCTCCAGATCGCCAGCGGCAGGCGGCGGTCACTCCGCTGGACGAACCCGGCCACGAAGAGCTGGGGCAGGAACCAGACGCCCGTGCTGAGCACCGGGACGAGGCCGACCAGCAGGTTCGAGTGGCTGATCTGGCTGACGAACAGCGCCAGGACGAGGGTCGGATGGATCAGCGTGTCCCCGAGCATGAGGAAGGCGCCGTTGGCGATACCGAAGGCGAAGTTGTGGCGGTAGCCACGCCGCTGCCCGCTCGTCCACTTGATGTCCGCGCCCGATCCCACGCGCCGTCCACCCCTGTTCCGACAGGGCGTCCCACAGTCGAGCCCGGCAGTCCCACGCTCCACGGCTCCGGGGATTGGGGAACAACCGGCCACCACCCGACGCATTGAAGGATTCTCGGGCTAGACTAACACATTTCCCGTCGAGCCCGGAGGTCCGCCGGCCCGGGTGTCCGGGTCGCGCCGGCCATGACCCGGTGCTCGCCGCGGCAACGGTCGTCGGCGGACGCACCGTGTCGGGGCCGACGACGCTCCACCGCGACGTCGCTCCGTATGCATTGAAGGGGGACAGGGTGGAATTCGGACTGAAGACGGCCCAGCCGGGAGCGAGCTATCGCGAACTGGCCGAGGCCTGGCGGGCCGCCGAGCGCGGCGGCTTCACCTCCGCGTGGATCTACGACCACCTGACGGCGCTGGGAGACCAGACCCGGCCGACGCTCGAGGCCTGGACGCTGCTGGCCGCGCTCGCTACCCAGACGAGCACGCTGCGCATCGGCGTGCTCGTGACCGACAACAGCCTCCGTCACCCGGCGCTGCTGGCGCGCGAGGCGGTGACGGTCGACCACATCAGCGACGGCCGGCTGGAGGTCGGGCTGGGGGCCGGGAACCCCCGCTCCGAGATCGACTACCGCTCCTACGGCCTCCACGAGCAGCCGATCGGCGAGCGGATCGGACGGCTCGGCGAGGCGTGCCGCGTGCTGCGCGCGCTCTGGACCCGGGAGGCCGTCGACTTTTCCGGGCACTACTACCACCTGTCCGACGCACGTCCGGCAATCTGGCCGCTGCAGCGCCCCCACCCGCCCCTCTGGATCGGCGGCAGCGGCGACCGCATGCTCCGGATCACCGCGCGCTATGCCGATGGCTGGAACTTCACCGGCCCGCTCGACCGCTTCTCGGACGCCGTGGGCAAGCTGCGCGCCGCCCTGGCGGAAGCCGGGCGAGATCCGGCGGCGCTGCGCGTCTCCGCCCAGTTCTTCCTGGGCGACAAGACGCTGGCCACCATCCGCGACGAGGTGTCGCGCTACGAGGAGGCCGGGGCCGACCTGCTGATGGCGATCATCGAGCCGCCCTATTCGCCCGATGCCGTCGAGCGCGCGGCGGCGGTGCTGCTGCGATGAACGCCACGCCGAACTGCGGACTGTACCTGCCGGCGTTCGGGCCGCTCGCCGATCCCGCCGTCCTGGTGGACCTCGCGCGGCGGGCGGAGGCCGCCGGGTGGGACGGCGTCTTCCTCTGGGAGCACATCCTGAGCGACGGCCCCTGGCCGGTGAGCGACCCCTGGGTCGCGCTCGGCGCGATGGCCGCCGCCACGCGGCGCATCCGGCTCGGCACGCTGGTGACGCCGATCCCGCGGCGCCGGCCCTGGGTCGTGGCGCGACAGGCGGGCACGCTCAGCCGGCTGTCCGGCGGGCGCTGCGTGCTCGGCGTGGGCCTCGGCGCCGATGAGTACGGCGACTTCAGCCGCTTCGGAGACGAGACGGCGCTGCGGACCCGTGCATCCATGACCGACGAGGCGCTCACCATCGTGCGGGCGATGTGGGCCGGGCAGGCACTCGACCAAATCGGTGACCACTACCGCGTTCGGCTGGACGCCGCCCAGCCGGAGCCGTACCCGATCCCGATCTGGATCGCCGGTACGCTGCCCGAGGTGCGCTCGGTACACCGGGCAACCCGCTTCGACGGGATCGTTCTCGTGAAGCCGGACCGCCACCCGCTCCCGGCGGACGTGTCCCGCGCCGTGGCCGGGCTGCGGGCGCACGGCGTGGCCGCCGACCGGCTCTTCGAGGTGGCCGTCGCCGGGAATGCCAGCCCCGCCTGGGGGGATCCGGGCGACATCGATCTGCACGGGCTGGCCGGGGCGGGCATGACCTGGTGGCTGGAGTCGCTGATCCACTACGACCCGCTGGAGCTGTCGCTCCGCGTGGTCGACACCGGCCCACCGCTCCGCCGGGGCTGATTCGTTCCACGCCTCGCCCGGGTGCGGCT
>DATKRJ010000054.1:0-11344 GCA_035532355.1 Thermomicrobiaceae bacterium
CAGCCAGTCCCAGGTCGAAACCGTCGTCATTACGGGAGCCGCCGCGGGCGTCGGGCGCGCGACGGCACAGGCCTTCGCCAGGCGTGGGGCCAACGTGGGACTGGTCGCGCGTGGACGTGAGGCGCTGGAGGCCGCCAAGCATGAGGTCGAGGCTCTCGGCGGCCGCGCTATCGTGGCGGTGGCGGACGTCGCGGACCCGGACCAGGTCGAGGCGGCGGCGCTGGCCGTGGAAGACGCCTTCGGCGGCATCGATGTGTGGGTCAACGACGCCATGGCATCGGTCTTCTCTCCGGTCAAGGAGATGAAGGCCGAGGAGTACCGGCGCGTGACGGAGGTCGCTTACCTCGGCTACGTCTACGGCACACTGTCGGCGCTCAAGCGGATGCTGCCGCGAAACCGCGGGCGGATCATCCAGGTCGGCTCGGCGCTGGCCTACCGGGGCATCCCGCTCCAGTCCGCCTACTGCGCTGCGAAGCACGCGATCCAGGGCTTCACCGAGTCGTTACGCTGCGAACTGCTCCATGACGGGAGCAACGTCAAGATCACGATGGTACAGATGCCTGCTTTGAACACCCCACAGTTCGACTGGGTTCTCAGTCGCCTGCCGCGCAGGCCGCAGCCGGTACCGCCGATCTTCCAGCCCGAGGTCGCCGCGGAAGCGATCTACTGGGCGGCCCACCACTACCGGCGCGAGCTCGACGTCGGCTGGCCAACGATTCTGGCGGTGTCCGCCAACCATTTTATCCCGAGCCTGCTCGATCACTACCTCGCGCGCACGGGATACAACTCGCAGCAGTACGACGGCGAGGCCGACCACGACCGGCCGAACAACCTCTGGGAGCCGGTCCCCGGAAAATGGGGGGCGCACGGCGACTTCGACGACCGGGCGAGCGAGACTGCGCCGTGGCTGTGGATAAACACGCACCGAGGGATGCTCGGGCTGGCGGTGGCCGCCTGCGCCGCGCTGGGCCTGACGCTGCGTCGATAGGCGGAAGATAGACCCCGACGTGGGCCTCCGGCGGGCTCGACATTTCGCCCTCAGCCGGACCCCTGCTCCCAGCCGGACTCCGAACCCCCTGGGCGGACCCACGACCCAACGATCCAGGCCATGGCGGCTGAGATCTCGGGCCAGTGGCGCCGGAACACCGTACGCAGCAGCGAGAGCGCGGTCAACATCAGCAATCCCCCGGTACCGCGAAGTCCGGACGCCGCCGCAGCTCGCCACGCGGGGCCGCGTCACGGATCCAGTCCGCGGTGCGCGCCGCCAGTGCGGAGATCGTGAGCGCCGGGTTGGCCGACCCCTGAGTCGGCAGCACGCTCCCGTCGCAGACGAACAGGTTGGGCACGTCCCAGCTACGGAGGTAGCGGTCCACCACCGAGTCCTCCGGCGTGAACCCCATCCGGCACGTGCCGACGAGGTGTGCATACCGCGGCACCCAGTGCGTCTCGGTGGCGCCCGCGGCCTCCAGGACCGTCCGTGCCCGACCTACCCCGGCGTCCATCAGTCGGCGGTCGTTGTCGAAGAGGTTGAAGTGGACGTGGGGCACCGGCAGACCGTACTGGTCCTTCACCGTCGGATGGAGCGAGACAAAATTGCGCTCGTCCGGGAGAATCTCGCCCAACACGCCGACGCAGGCATAGTGATTGTAGTCCTGCATCGCCCGCAGCAGTTCATCCCCGAAGAGGCCGCCCTCGTCGGTGATGAGGTGCGACATGGCGATCGGCAGCGGTGAGACAGACTGCAGCGAGTAGCCGCGGACGAAATCGTTCCTGCGGTCCGTCTCGTAGAACTCCTCGGTCGAGGCGCATGCCGGTGGGGCCTTGTACTGTCGGATCATGAAGGGGAACCGCCCCCAGACTACCGGCGCGGCCTGGGCCATCAGAAACCTGCCGACCAGACCGCTCGAATTTGCCAATCCGTCAGGGAAGCGACCAGAGGCGGAGTTGAGCAGCAGCCGCGGTGTCTCGATCGCGTAGCCGGCCACGACCACCGCCCTGGCCTGCTGCGTCTCGTCGTGGACTCCACCGCCACTGTCCGTCCTTAAGTAGCGGACTCCCGTGGCAAACCCGTGATTGTCCACCACGACCTCGTAGGCCAAACAGTCGGTGCGGATCTCGGCGCCGTGCTCGATCGCGTCAGGAATATGTGTCACGTGCATGCTGCTCTTGGCGCCGACCTTGCAGCCAAGCAGACAGAACCCGCGCATGATGCAATGCGGGCGCTTTCCGACGCGGCCGGCCGGGATACCGACCGGGCCGCCGGCCGCGACGGGGATGCCCAGCCTGACGCACCCTTTGACGAGCATCTGGCCGGCGGTGCCGGCTTCGAGCGGCGCGTACGGGTAACCGTGCGGCTTACCCCACGGCCAATGCGCCGGGCCGGAGACGGGGTACTCGCGCTCCATGGCCGCGTAGTAGGGTTCAAGCTCCGCGTACGCCAGCGGCCAGTCCGTCGCGACGTCGTCCAGCGTCCGCGCGCGGAAGTCCGAGGGGTGAAGCCGCGGGCAAAAGGCCGCGTAGTGGACGGTGCTCCCGCCGACGCCGCGGCCGGAGTTGTTGGCGCCCAACTCGAGGGGCTCAGTGCCGCCGGTGATGCGCAGGTCGTTCCAGTAGAGGCGGCCAGAGCCGGCCTCGTCGGACACCATGTCCGTCTCCGAGTCGTGCCAAGGGCCGGCCTCCAATGCCACGACCGAGAATCCGTAGCGTGCCAACCGCTGAGCCAGAACCGCGCCTCCCGCTCCGGTGCCGACGATGCAGAAGTCGACGGGCTCGCCCGGCGGGTACTCGCGCATCTCGGTGTCGAGCAGCCAGTTCGACGCGAGATTGACGCGCAACCTCATCGCCAGTCCTCTCGGTTCTCGCCGCTCCCATCACCTTCGACCTCGCGCGGCTCCCATGGCTCGGTCGCACCGTGGTTGAGTGACGCGTAGCCGCGGGGGTAGGCCGGTCCGCCGAAGCCAATCTGGTTCCAGGCATACGGGTGTGAGTAGTAGACTGCCACGATTTGCCGCAGGGCGAACTGGCGCCACCAGCGGCGCGGTGGTAGCCGGCCCCAGACGTCACCGGGAGACTCGCCACCGTCGATCGCCTGCAGCACTGTCCGTCGCTGGTCGTCGGTAAGGTCCGCGAAAGCGTGCTGAAAGAGCTCGCCGGCCGTCTCATCCAGACCCGCCAGACCGGCTCGCCACGACTCCCGCTCGTCTGGCATGTCGTCGAACCGGAAGCCGTCGAGCAGCGCCTCATGGCAGCGCTGATCGATCCAGGGGGCGATGGCGACACAACGCTCGGGCGGGCGAGAGTCCTGCGGAACGACGCAGGCGCACAGCGCCTCGAGCGTGCGCCGCTCGCCGTCGTTGAAGAACCGAAACTCCGGAATGTTGGTTACCCGGTCGAGCACCACCTCGCGCGTGGCGCGGTCCCAATGTCCACGTTGCGCCAGGATTTCGGCGTCGGGATAACGGTCGGGAATCATCGGCTTTCCTCCCGTCGCAGCACCGACGCAATCATGCCGAGCAATCCGACGGCGCAGAAGAGCAGCGGCGCGAACAGGGGCGGGCCGAGCATCAGGTCGAATCGCAGTGTGGTAGAGCCGCCGGGCATGCGCTTGATGCCCTGCAGATGCAGCAGGAAGCCGAGCATGCCGTCGAGGAACGTGACCACCGACACCAGCGGCAGCACCCGAACGGCGACGCGCCGGCTGCGCGCCGCACCGAGACCCGCCGCGACCATCGGCGGCGTGATCCATACCGGCGTCCACATCAGGCGGCGGTTGAAGCTGCCCCGCAGGTGCTCGAAGTACGCCTCACCTCCGGAGAGCACGGCAAACACGGCCGCCAGCACGGCCAAGCCCTGTTGGAAGCGCCCCTCGGCCATCTCGACCTCCGTCCGGCGCAGCGGGCGGAGCGACGCGCCGACGGCGGCGGCGGCGACCTGCGGGGCGGCCACCGCCTCGAGCAGCTGGTTGGGTCGACGCTCGCGCCGCAGGAACGCGGCGATCGTCCCCAGCACGCCGACCATTCCGACCAGCAGCGGAGCGAACACCGGCGGGCCCATCACGACGTTGTACTGGCCGAGCTTGAACCCGCCGGGTAGCCGGCGGATCCCGCGCAGGTGATAGACGAAACCGACGAGCCCATCCACGAGCGCCACCAGCGACACGAGCGGCAGGAGCAGCCGCGCCGCGCGCTCGCTCACGACGGCCGCCGCCGCGGACACGACCACGGCCGGCGCCAGCCCTACCGGTGTCCACATGAGCCAGTGATCGAAAGCGCCACGCAGGTGCTGGACATAGGCCTCGAAACCACTCACGACGGCGGCGAAACCGGCGATCACCGCCATACTGCGCTGAAAACGACCGTGCCGGATCTCCCAGCGAGCCAGCTGGGTCTCGGCCACGACGGCCACCAGAACTCCGCCACGGCGCCGAACGATACGCATCGTCCGCCCCTCCTCAGCGCGCCGCGGCGGCGGACGTCGGCTTGTGGCGTGACGGAGGCACGGTGCCGCGAGGCGGCGGGCCGTCCGCGTGGCGGCGCCGTCGGGCGGAGCCACCGGCAAGCCGGCTTCCGACGAGGACGCCGGCCGATACCAACAGCACTAGCCCCACCAGCGCGATGCCGACCTCGATCAACGACTCACGACCGGAGAACAGGTCCTTCACGATGCACGTGTCCCCTTTCATGCCGAGATCGCGATGCAGCCCACCCGCATCCCGAATCCCGCCTTCCTCAGTCGTATCCGCCGTGGGCACGCGTGCGCGGCCGATCTCCGCTCGAGGGATCCTGATGTCGAGCCCCATCTGCCGACCGTCTGAGCTTGCGCAGACTCGCCAGCGGCTCACGCAGTCCGGACACTACGATGCCGATCGAGATAAATGCCGACAAGAGGCACAGCGTGCACCAGGCATGAAACACCGTCCCCTGAAGGATCATCAGGACCACGCTTCCGACCCCCATGGCCGCGACCACCGCGCCGTAGAGGAGGACGAGCCGCGGCCACCTCCGCCAGCGTTCGGTGCCGCCGACAAGACAGAGCACGACCTCGGCAAGATACGCGGCGGCGCCGAGTGACGCGTCCGGCACCGGCAGGAACCGGGCAACGCTGGAGTTCAGGATACGCCGGCTGCCATCGCCGAAGAACGGCTCCCAGACGCCACCGACCACGCGTAGCTGGTAGAGCGCCAGGTAGGTCGCGACCAGGAAACCGCCGAACGCCGCCAGCGCGAGCGGTAGGCGGTGCTGCCAGCGCGAGGGGCCGCGACCATGTTCCGATCGTCCGGCGGTCTCGACGTGAGCGTCGACGGTGGTCACCTCAGCCGACGCTGATCAGGGCCAGACCCGTTGCCGGGTCATGGTGCCGCTGGAGCGCTTCCGGAGCCTCCACGATGATGACCTCCAACGTCGGCCGCACCCGAGCCTGGAGCAGATGCCCACCCATTGCCGTGCCTTCCCGTCGCCCGACGACGACGTGGGCATGGACTTTCCGCTGGTCTCCATCGAGCGTAATTCCCCCGACCAACGACAGTACCTCGACCTGCTCGGTTACCGGGATCTTGCGGTACTCCTTCGCGTCCACGTCAAAGTAGCCGAGGGTCGCCGAGCTAAACCCACCGACGCCGGTGAAGTGGCTGGCCGCCACACCGGTATCGGCCGCGAAGCGATCGAGGCCACCGGCGGCCTCGTCTCCGCTCTCGAACACCATCGCATAGGTGCGCGGCGTCTCCGACTCAATCGGCTTCCAGTTCAATGCGACCTCCTCCTGTGCCACGTCGCGGCCGCGGCAGCCCGGCGAGCACGGAGAGCCCCGCGACGGCGAGCCTCCGACCATCGCTCCCGTCCGGCGCGGCGTCCGCCGTCCCGTCATACCCGTGTTCCGGGATATCGCCGGCCGGGCTGGTTGGTCGGTCACGCATCGCCATCTGCACTACCTGAGCGAGGTGCAGGGCATCGCGGTCGGTGCCCTGGGCGATCTGCTCGCGGCAGCTGAAGCCGTCGGCGATCACGATGGTGTCCGGGGGCGCGCCCCGGACCGCCGGCAGCAGGACCCGCTCGCCGGCCTTGATAGACACGTCGTAGTGGTCCCGCTCGAATCCGAACGCACCGGCCATGCCGCAGCAGCCGGAGTCGACGACGTGGTAGTCAAGGCCAAGCCTGCCGAGGATTGTCTCCTCGTCGCGCATGCCGAGGACCGCCTTGTGGTGACAGTGGCCGTGGACCAGCGCGCGGCGCTCGAGGCGCGGTAGGTCGAGGGCGTCACCGTGCCGGTTCACGAACTCGCTGAAGTGGAATGTCTTGCTGGCCAGACGGTGGGCGTCCTGATCGCCGGCCAACAAGTTGGTCAGCTCATCACGCAAGACGGAGACGCAGCTCGGCTCGAGCCCGACGACAGGGACACCCGTCCGAATCTCGGACCGCAGTGCGTCCAGGACCTGCCGGAGCATATGTCCGGCCAGGTCAAGCATGCCGACGTCGTAGAGCGGTCGACCGCAGCAGAGCACTCTTTGCGGCATGGTCACTCGGAATCCGGCGGTCTCGAGCACCTCAACGACGGCCTGCAGTGTTTCGGGGTGGACGTGGTCGTTGAAGGTGTCGGGCCAGAGGATGACCCGCGACCCGTCCACGTTTTCGGCCGGCCGGTTCGCGAACCGGTGCCGGAAGGTTCCCGGCGCGACGGCCGGAATGTGGCGCTCCGGGGCGATGCCGGCCAGGGTGCCTGCCGGAACGCGCAGCGGCGGAGATTGGGTGAGGAAGTTTGCCACCCGGGGCGCGACGCCCGCGAGGCGCGCCCACCTGTGGATCAGTCCCATCGCGTAGGCCGACCGCGGGCGAAGGCGACGCTCGTAGTAGCGGGACAGGAACTCCGCCTTGTAGGTCGCCGTGTCGACGTGGACCGGGCAGTCGCCCATGCACCCCTTGCAGGCCAAGCACAGGTCGAGTGCACCACGCACGTGCTCGTCCTGCCAGCCGCCGATCACGTCACCGTCGAGCATCTCGAACAGCAGGCGGGCTCGTCCGCGCGTCGAGTGCTCCTCCTCACACGTAACCATGAAGCTTGGGCACATCGTGCCGCTGTCCAGACGACGGCACTGACCGACGCCCACACAGCGCAGCGCCGCCCGGGCGAAACTGCCACCGTCGTCCGGATACGAGAAGTGCGTCTTCGCCGGAGCAGGCTCGTATCCGGTGCCGAGGCGCAGGTCGCTGACCAGCGGGTTCGGGTCGACCACCTTGCCCGGGTTCATCTTCCAGGAAGGGTTCCAGATCTCCTTGAAGTCATAGAAGGCGCGCATCAGCTCCGGACCGAACATCTTCGGGCGCAGCTCCGCGCGCCTGGCCGTCGCCGTGCTCGCGCGAGAACGAGCCTCCGCGGCGCACGACCAGTCGGCCGCTTCGCCCATGAAGGCCCGGAAGGAGCGGATCCCGTCCGGAGCGCGCAGGTCAAAGCTCATGCGGTCGTGGACGCAGCCCTGGCCGAAGTGTCCATAGAGACCCCCGCGGTAGCGGTAGCGCTCCATCAGCACTCGTAGGTCACGAAGGTAGTCACCGAGCCGCGCTGGGGGCACCCCCGAATCCTCCCAGCCGGGCCAGGCGGGCGGCTGGCCGGGAGACTCGGCCGCGGCGGCCAGCGCCGACTCGCGGAAGTCCCAAACGCGCCGCTGCTCCTGGGGATCGTCCACCAGGCGAGCGGTCGGTCGGGGTGATTGCTCCCGCACCGCGTCGATCAGCCCGCGCGCCCTGTCGGACGCGTCCTGAAACGTGTCGGCGCCGAACTCGATGATGAGCCACCCGTTGCCGTCGGGCAGGCTCCGCACGCCCTCGGAATGGAGGTGCTTCTTGTGTATGTCCGCGACCAGGTAACCGTCCATGCCTTCGAGCCCGATTGGATCGTGCTGGATCAGCTCCAGCACTCGGCCGCAAGCGCTGGTGATGTCGGGGTAACCCAGCACGACGGGCGCCCGATGCGCGGGGCTGTCGACCAGGCGGACGGTCGCCTCGAGCACAGTGACGCAGGTCTCCTCCGGCCCGGTGAGCGCGCGAGCCACGGTGAACCCGCTCTCCGGTAGCAGTTGGTCGAGCGGGCAGCCGGAGGTCCGCCGCGTGATCTCGGGGAACCCGGAGCGGATGGCCTCCGCGTGGCGATCGCGTAGATCCCGCATGCGTTGGGAAAGGTCACCGCGACGGCCACCCTCTCCGATGATCCGCGCGAGTTCCTCCTCGTCGGTGACGCCCACGCGCGGGCGCTGCCCGTCGTAGGTCAGCAACTCCAGCTCCACGACGTTGTCGACGGTCGTGCAGGCCATAACCGAGTGCGCGCCGCAGGAGTTGTTGCCGAACATCCCGCTCAGCGTGTTGCGGCTATGGGTCGCGGGGTCCGGGCCGAAGGTGAGGTGGTGGCGCTCGGCCGCATCGCGCAAGTCGTCCAGGATGACGCCCGGCTGCACTCTCGCGATCCTGCGCTCGGCGTCGATCTCGAGCACGCGTTTCAGGTACTTGGGGAAGTCGACGACGACCGCGACGTTGCAGGTTTTTCCTGCGAGGCTCGTCCCGCCGCCGCGCGGCAGGAGCGAGGTATCGTGCCGTCGGCAGATCTCGAGCGTCCGCGCGACGTCCTCGACGCTGCGCGGCACCACCACGCCGATCGGGACCTGGCGGTAGTTGGAGGAATCAGTGGCGTAGCGCGCTCGGCTATCCTGATCGAATCGCACCTCTCCCTGGACGGTAGCCGAGAGGTCGTGCGCGAGCGAGCGGGCCACGTCGCTCGAGAGCCGCCCGCCAAACACAGCCGCGCGCCTGCCGCCGCCAGGACCCAGGATCATTCGCCTATCTCCCGCCCATCCTGACAAGCATGATGATCACACCGTGTAGCGCTCGGCGTCGGCGCGCTTGAGCTCCAGGCCCATCCCGGGCCGCGTCAGATCCGGCCGGAGCGCGCCGTCGACCGGTTCGAGCACCCCGTCGAACAGCAGGTGGTCCGCGCGTACGTGGTCGTGGAAGTACTCGAGGTGCCGCACCACCGACAGCGCGCACGCAGGATGGGCGTGCAGCGCCGGGGCGCAGTGGGCGGAGAGCGGCATCGAACGCGCCTGGCAGAGGGCACCGACACGCAGGAAGTCCGTGATCCCGGCGCAACGCGATACGTCGGCCTGCAGCACGTCAACCGCACCTGCCTCGAGCATGCGCCGGAAGTACCACAGGTCGTAGCCGTACTCGCCGGCCGCGATCTCCATGCCGGCCGGCGCCCGATCCCGCAGCAGGCGCAGCCCGTGCAGGTCATCCGAGGACACCGGCTCCTCAAACCAGGTGACGTTAAACTGCGCGAACGCCTCCGCCTGAGCGAGCGCCTGCTTACGGGAGTAGGCACCGTTCGCATCGACGAATAGCTGAGCTTGCGTGCCGATGGCGTCCCTTGCCGCCCGGACGCGCGTGAGGTCCTGATCCGGGTGGGTGCCGATCTTCATCTTGACCATGGTGATGCCCTGGTCGACCCAACCGGACAACTGCTCCTGGAGGCGATCGATGGGGTAGGACGTGAAGCCGCCACTCCCGTAGACCGGCACCGACGCTCGTGCCGCTCCGAGAAGCGTCACGAGCGGCAGGCCGAGCAGACGCGCCTTCAGATCCCACAGGGCGGCGTCGACGGCCGCGATGGCCATCGAGGAGATGCCGGGGCGTCCTAGATTGCGGATTGCGTGCACCATAGCGTCCCAAGCGGCCGGAACCGCCATAGCGTCCCGTCCCACGACGACGTCGGCTAGCACCTGCTTGACGAGTCGCACCGTCGCGGTGTCGGCGTATGTGAAGCCCAGACCCGTCCGGCCGCCGGCAGTGACTTCAACGACCACGACCGTCGTGGAGTCCCAGGCTAACGTCCCGTCGGATTCGGGGAAATCAGTCGGGATGCGATAGGCTGACACGGCGAGCGTCTCTATCACGCATTCGGCACGTGCGGCAGGGGTTCTCGTCATGGCGTATAGCTTCCGCGTCAAATGCAGATGCGCGAGCATGGGGACCGTTGCCGCCCGTCGGCCCCGGGTTATCGACGAGTCTCCTACGGGACACGCCATCACAGCCCGGACTGACCGGTCGAACCGTCGACACGTGGCCGACGTAGGCCTATCAGCACCATCGATGCCAGGCGTTCCCATGCTCGAAGACTGCGGCGCGTGGCACCGGAAATGCCGAGACTGTCGCGAAACGGTGGGCGCCATCCCGGTCGGAGCGACAGTGCATTCTCGCGATCCGGCAACGAACGGCGCGGTGATTGACTCGATGCCGAGCGCCAGAAGGAGGCCGGAGCTCGACGATCGTGCCACCACCGGTTCGCGCCGACGCCGTCCGAAGTTAAGTTCCGGGTCAACCCGGGCAGGACGTTGGGGGTCAAACACGGTCAGCGAATCGGTGCGGGTAGCGGGGGTCGAACGACCGTCGGGCGGAGCGAGTCCTGCATCGGCCACCACGTCGCGTACTTCCGGATCCATCCACGACTGGTGGCCGGTCAACGCTGCGTGAAGTCCGATTCTGGGCGCACTTCTTTGGCGAGGAGGAGCGCGTTGATCGACGCGGAAACGCAGCGCGGTCTCGACCAGTAGAGGACACGTTGGCCAGAGTCGACGACGGAACGTCGCGAGGCCACTGGGTCTGATCCGCACCAGACCCGTTATGATGGCTGACGACGCTGCGTGATCCGAGGCCCGGGCCGTGCGGCGGCGGTCGCCGGCGTCGGCGACTGCGACTGCAACTGCGACTGGACCGTCGCATCGCTAACGTTCAGAGAGGGTGAGCGCCGCGCGTGCGACACGGCGACGACCAGCATTCTAGGGAACGATCGTCGCGACGGCTCGTCCTATGGCGTGACGAGTGGATACGCGTGTCCTCGGCTGGAGTTCTGGCGCTCGACGGTGAATCCGACGTCGTTGATTGGGACGAAGCGGTCGTTCATGAGGCGGCGCTTGAGTTCATCGACGATTGGACACCGGTCGGGTCGCGGGCGTACCGGGTGAGCAAGCGGGTGCTGGACGTGGGGGTGGCGAGCCTGGGGCTGCTGGTGCTCAGCCCGCTGCTGCTGCTGCTGGCCCTGCTCATCCGGCTCGACTCCCCCGGCCCGTCGCTCTTCGTCCAGTCGCGCGTCGGCCAGCGCGGCCGCCTGTTCCCCATGCTCAAGTTCCGCACCATGGCCCACGGCAGCCGCCTGCGCCTGGTCGGCCCCCACAAGCGCCCCGACGACGACCGCGTCACCCGCGTCGGCCGCCTCTTGCGCCGCGCCAGCCTCGACGAGCTGCCCCAACTGCTCAACGTGCTCGTCGGGCAGATGAGCCTGGTCGGGCCGCGCCCGGAGCTGCCGGCCA
>DATKRJ010000055.1:0-29781 GCA_035532355.1 Thermomicrobiaceae bacterium
GGTCAGCGACATCATCGTGGCCACCTTGTTGCGCGAGGCCGCCGCTACGATGGTCGGCTCGTCGACGCTGATCCAGGCGGACCCAACCCAGTTGGCCGGAAGCCCGACCACCGTGGCCAGATCAAGCGCCCAGGTCTCGCCGGCAGCCATCAGGTGCCGCGGGACGATCACGCTGGGGCCGGCAACGCCCTGAGTGGCGGCACCGTACAGGGTGATCGTGGCGCCCACGTTAGCCACACCCGACAGGTTGCTGATGTAGATCGTCGAGTCCCAGCCACCGGAACCCGAGGTCGGCCAGCCGTTCTGCACGATCGGCAGGATGATGGTGTTGACCGGGCCAGCGGTGATGCCGGTGATGCCGGTGGAAGCCGGCAGGTCGGCGCCCGAGACACCGGTGTAGCCATCGACGACCGTCGCGCCGTCGGACTGGGCCGTGCCGTTGTTGGCGTTGATCAGAGCCGTATTGCCCGCCGCCATGTGCTTCTCAACACCGGCGATGTACGGCTCGCGCGTGCAGTTCTGGCTGGTCGCGGACGCGGTGTACTTGTAGTTCACCTGGTAGATCGCGTTTTCCGGCGGGGCACCGACGACGTTCGTCCAGTCGATCGTCGCGCCCTGGCCGTTCGGGTTGATCGAGACGCCCGGCGTGGTCGCCGTGGACGCACCGACCGCCGGGAACGGACCGGACCAAACCGTGGTCCCGAAATCAATCGAGCTGATCGCGTTGATCGTCTGGCCAGCCGGCGCGGCAAAGGCGTCAACGCCGTTCGTCGCGTTGCTGGTCACGTTGATCTGGCCGCTGCTGGTCGAGGGCGAGGTCGTACCGCAGATCACGCCCAGCGGCAGGTATGCCGGGTTGGTCGTGGACTGCCAGGTACTGGTGACCTTGATGCCGCCGACCATGTTCCCGGTCGATGGGATGTTCAGGCTTGCCGCGCTGAACGTCTTCGACGCGTGCGGGTTCAGGGGGGCGGTCTGCTGCGCGACACCGGAGGTGTTCGACAGCGTGATGTTGATGGGCACGTCTTCAACGTTCTGCACCGTGACGGTGCCGAAGAAGGGGCCCACGCCGTTGATCACTGCCCCGTTGGGCACGAAGGCGAAGTACAGGGCGCTGCCGGTCATGTCAAAGGGAACCGGGTTGCCGTTGATTGGCCCACCAGTCCCGTTGTTCCCGGCCGCCCCCACGCTGCCGACTGCGCCGACCAGCAGGCCGGTCACCAGTCCCAGCGCCACTACCAGATTGAGAAAACGCTTTCTCAACTGGGTTGCTCCTTTCGAGAGTCAGAGTAGGATCTGCCGCGCGTTCCGAATTCCCAGCGTCACACGTGCTCGGACTACGGATTGCCTGCCGGTATCGTCGAACCGGCCGGATTGTCCCCCGTCATCGACCTCCTTTCCTTCCCCTCCACCTTGCTATCAAAGGTGTCCGTACACCAGTATCGGCTTTGCCTCCACCGGTGTCAACGGTTCCTGCCCCCCACGGGCAGCGCGGTCGCGCGCAACGCATCTGCCAGACTTGCCTCGCGCGATCGCGGCACCCGGAGTGGACCGTCCCCGTTGGGCCCGGATCCCTCGACAGTCTAAACGCTCAAGTATTCGAACGGTCGCGCCCAGGTGGGGGCCGGTACGATTCCATACTCGCCCGGCCGGTCGCGGTCACTTCCGCGCCGCTCCCGAATGCCCCTCCGACGGCTCTTGAGGATATCCGCTGTTCGACACCGTCGGGCTAGTTCCTATGTCTCCACGCTACCCATAGTAAGAACGCGCAAGGTGGGCGGCGGTTGCGTCGCGCACTCCGCCCGGGGCCTCACGCGCGTGGCGGCAGCCGGGATCACCCGCCCAGGGCGCTCGCGGCAGCGACCAGGACGATCAGCACGCCCAGCACCACGTTCGTCAGCGTGCCGGTGAGGGTACCGGTGTAGCCCAGGACGAACGGGGTGATCGCGACCCACACCCCGAAGACCACGTTCACGAACGCGATCCAGCGAAAGCGCGGCCCGAAGGCCAGGCGCGTGATGGCCACACCGAGCACCAGCGGTCCGAAGAGGGAGTCGGTGATGCGAGCGGTATCGTAGAGGCTGTACTGCAACACGTAGGATGAGGCGAGCAGCAAGATGCCGAAGAGGATGTTGAGCGCGGCGACGAGTTCGAGCGTGGTCGACGGGGACTGGCGCGCCTGCACCGGTGCTCCTTCCTTCCCTCAGCGGGATTCGGACCCGCCGTCTCTCAAACGGGGCCGATTGTACACACATTCCGCCGGCTGGGAAGCCCCCTCCTCCGTCACGCCCGCCGCCCGGCCTCCGCTCTCGCCCTTGCCCGGTAGGGCGCTGTTTGAGGGGTTGTTTCGGAAAATCCCCTGGGGAGGCTCGCACCCGCCTGGACGACCTGCCCCGTTTCATTGTCCCGCCGCGGAAAACAGCCGTCCACCCCCTCGTCCACCCCTGGCCCGCCGAACTCGGGAGTGAAGGACGGAGGGGTGAGGACGGCCACACGTTGAACCCCCGCCGCGCGACGAGTACGATGGGTGTCCGTGATCAGGAACGTGCGGCAGCCCCGGTACGACGCCAGCGGCGCGATCGGTGCGGCTCCCGGTGTGGCGGCTGCGGCTCAGCCCCGGCGGGCGAGAGTCGTCGTTGCCCTCTCCCGGCCGCTGCTCGTCCTCTCCACCGCCGCGGTCGTCCGGCTGGCCCTGGCCGCGCTCAGCCTCCACCTTGGCTTCGTCGAGTACAACGCCGACGGCTTCACCCGGGTTATCCACGGCTACGAGTGGCTGCGCTCTCCCCACTGGGAGGTTGGCGTCTGGCTGCCGCTCCAGTTCTGGCTCATCGGCGCGCTGTTGGCCGTCTGGCGTGACCTCTACGCCGCGCCCAAGCTGCTCAGCGCCGTCGCCGGGCTGGCCACCATCGGCAACCTCTACCTGATCGCCCGCGCCCTGGCCGGTCGCCGTGCCGCCGCCCTCGCGGCGCTGCTGGCGGCGGTCTTCCCATTCGAGGTCTGGTTCTCGGTGTCGGGCATGTCCGAGCCGCTCTTCCACGCGCTGCTGTCGGGTGCCGTCGCCGGCTTCGTCTGGTGGTGGGTTCGCGGTCGAACCCTGCCGCTCGCGCTCGGGAGCGTCGCGCTCTGCGCGGCCACGGCCGTGCGCTACGAGGGATGGTTCTATGCGGCGGTCTGGCTAATGCTGGTCCTGGTGATCGCCGGGCGTCGCGGACGGCTCGGTCCCGCCGTCGCGGCCGTCGCGCTCCTGCCTCTCCTCTTCATGGCCCTGTGGGTCGAGCAGAACGCCGTCGTCCTCGGCGACCCGCTGGCGTTCGCCCATCAGACCGCCGCCATCAAGGCCGCGCTAGCGCCGCAGAACGCGACCGCGGACCTGCTCCGGCGGCTGGTCTACTTCCCGCGGGCGACCTTCCGCGCCTCCCGCGTCCTGACGGCGCTGGAGGCCGGCGCCGTCGCCTGGCTGCTCTACCGGGGCTGGCGCCGCTGGTGGCCCTACCTCGCCCTGGTCCTCGGGCAGGGAGCGCTCCTGGTAGCGGTCAGCGCCGGCTTTTCCAACATCGGGCCCGGCAGTGAGCGCTACCTGCTGTCGAACGTGCTGCTCCTGATCCCGGTGCTGGCGGCCGCCGTCGACGATCTCTGGGTCCGTCGCCGGGCCGGACAGGTGGTCGCCGGGCTCGCCGTCGTGCTGCTCGCCGCGAGCTTCGGCCGTGACCTGGCGCACCCGCCAACCGACTACCCGGACACGGCCGCCCGGGCACTGGCGACCTTCCTGCACCGTGAGCTCGGCACGCCGGACGCGCTCGGGCGGACCGCGGTGCCGGTGCTGGTGCCGCGGCCACCCGTCGACGCCTACAACGCCGGCTACGCGCTGCGCATCCTCTCCGGCCATCCCGACGCCGTCGCCATCTCCGACCAGCCGGAACAGTTGGACGCGGTGGTCGCGAGCGGCACCGCACGCCTGTGGGTCGTCGACACCTTAACCGGAGCGGCGCTGCCGCCGTCGTCGCGGACGGAGCGCATCGACCGCTACGTCGTCGGCTGGCCGCCCGCGGTCGCCGAGCTCACGGTGCAGACGGCGACGGCGCGTCGCGGGCAGACCCTCGTGGCCCACGGGCGCGGCTACCAGCCCGGCGAGGACGTGTCCGTCTGGCTGACGGCCCCGGACGGGCACGCCTCGCCACTGCCGGCTGCCCGAGCGGACGCCGGCGGCGCGATCGACGTGACGCTACCGCTGCCGGCCGGCGCGCCGCCGGGGAGCTGGGCGCTGACCGCGGCCGGCACGGCGAGCGGGCGTCAGGCAATCGTCCGGTTCGAGGTAGCTCCGTGAGAATGGGGGACGACGCGGACGAGTCGACGGCCAGGGGACCGCGGGCACTCCTGCGTCACGTCCGCCGTCTGCCCGGCAGGACGAAGCTCCGACTCGGCCTGCACCTGGCGGTCCTGCTAGGGCTGCTCGCCAGCGGCGGGGCCGCGATCTTCGCCGACGGCTACTTCAACCAGGGCGTGTCGACGGGCGCCTCGGCTCAGCCGATCCCGCACACCGACCTCAACCCGCTGGGCATCAACGCCTTCCTCAACGAGGAGGTCGATCCGGCCAGGGTCCAGCAGTCGCTGGACATGATCGCCGCCGGCGGTTTCACGTACGTGCGTCAGATGTTCGCCTGGAACGAGATCGAGCCGGCGAAGAACAGCTATGTCGACCCGGCCACCGGCGCCAGCACCTGGACCAAGTACGACCGGATCGTCGACGAGGCGGTCGCTCGGCACCTGGAGATCATTGCCCGGCTCGACGAGCCGCCGGCCTGGGCCCGCGCCGGCCAGCCGAATCTCGCCCAGTTTCCGGTCGGTCCACCCAATGACGACGCCGACTACGCACGCTTCGTCTCGACACTCGTGTCACGCTACCGCGGCAAGATCCACTACATCCAGATCTGGAACGAGCCGAACCTGCAGGGCGAGTGGGGCGGGCTGCCGATCGATCCGGCCCGCTTCACCCAGTTGCTGAAGGCGGCCTACATCGCGGCCAAGCAGGCCGACCCGAGCACCACGGTCATCATGCCGGGTCTTGCCCCGACCGACCAGCGCGGCCCGACCAACCTCAGCGACCTCCTCTTCCTGCAGGGCATGTACGCGGCCGGAGCGAAGCCGTACTTCGACATCGCCACGGTGATGGTGTACGGCTACGGCTACAGCCCATACGACCGGCGGGTCGAGTTCACCCGTGACAACTTCTCGCGGCCGATCCAGACGCACGACATCATGGTGGCGAACGGCGACGCCGGGAAGCCGGTGTGGGCCGCCGAGTACGGCTGGGTCTCGCTCCCGTCAGACTGGACCGGCGACCCCTCGCCGTGGGGGAAACCGGTGACGCCCCAGCAGCAAGCCGACTACCTGTACCAGGGCTACCTACGTGCCCGCCAGGAGTGGCCCTGGATGGGGGTGATGTGTGTCTGGGACTTCCGCGAGCCGACCTCGCCGACGAGCACGCCCGACGCCGCCCGCAATCCGGTCCGCGGCTTCTCGATCGCGAGCTACGACTTCCAGCCGACGCCGGCCTACACGCTCCTGTCGAGCGCCCACGCCACCCTGAACCGCGCCTTCACCGGCGCGCACGCCATCGACAGCCCCTTCCTGCAGCGGGACGCCAACTGGCTGCCGCAGCAGGACCGGCCCGGCGAGATCGTGCCGCGCCACGTCGGCGCCAGCCTGTCGATCTCCTTCTCCGGTACCGGGCTCGACCTGCTACTGTCCGGTCCGGGGGACGGCTTCGTCGTCACGGTCGACGGGAAACCGGCGCCCGCGCTCGCGCTCGACGCCCGCGGGCGGCCGGTGGCGACGACGGCGTCCGGGATAGTGGACCGCGTCACCGTCGCCGACGGACTGTCGGACGGGCCGCACGTCGCCGAGGTCCAGGCGCTGGGTGGCAACGGCGCCTCCGCCGCCTTCGACGGGTTCGTGGTCACGCGCCGGTCGCTCAGCTCCTGGATCTACCCCTGGATCTTCGCGGCGCTGGCGGTGGCGCTCGTGCTCGACCTCGCCTCGCTCGGCTGGGCGCTCATCGAGTCGCTGCCGGCTCTGCAGCCCGTCATCGGTCAGCCCGCCTACGCACATCCCCGCCTGCGCGCCGTCACCGACCTGCGGTCGGCGCGCCGGCCGAGACGACCCGGCCGTCCACCGGAGCCGCGCCCATGAGGCCGGCACCGCGCGATCACACAGCGACCCTGGGCACGGCGCGTCCGGCGCGAACCGTATACTCCTCCGCGGAGCCCCCAGCCACGAGCATTCCGGCCGCCGGCCGGTGAACCGGACGGATACCATGGGCACGGAGCGACAGACGTACGTCATCGGCACCGCCGGCCACGTCGACCACGGCAAGTCGACGCTGGTCAAGGCTCTCACCGGCATCGACCCCGACCGCCTGCGCGAGGAGAAGGAGCGGTCGATGACGATCGACCTCGGCTTCGCCTGGCTCACCCTTCCGAGCGGCCGTGAGGTCAGCGTGGTCGATGTCCCCGGGCACGAGCGCTTTATCAAGAACATGCTGGCGGGGGTCGGTGGGATCGACGCGGCGCTGCTGGTGGTCGCGGCCGACGAGGGGCCGATGCCGCAAACCGACGAGCACCTGGCCATCCTGGATCTGCTGGGCGTATCGCGCGGGCTGGTCGTCCTGACCAAGGTCGACACCGTCGAGGCCGACTGGCGCGACCTCATCGTCGAGGAGACGCGTGAGAAGCTCGTGGGGACCACGCTCGAGGGCGCGCCGATCGTACCGGTGTCGTCGCTCACCGGCCAGGGGCTCGACGACCTGCGCGCCGCCATGGACGCCATGCTCGATCGGGTTCCCCCCCACCACGAGGCCGGCCGCCCCCGGCTACCGATCGACCGGGTCTTCAGCGTGGCCGGCTTCGGCACCGTGGTCACCGGCACGCTCCTCGACGGCCCGCTGGAGCTCGGCCAGGAGGTCGAGATCTTGCCGGAGGGCAGGCGCGGGCGGGTGCGCGGGCTGCAGAGCCACCGAACGAAGGAGGAGCGCGCCAACCCCGGCTCGCGCACCGCGGTCAACCTCTCGGGACTAGCGGTCGAGGAACTGCGGCGCGGCGACGTCCTGACCACGCCGGGCTGGCTCACTCCGACGCGCCTGCTCGACGCGCGCGTCCGGCTGATTTCCGACTCGCCGATCCCGCTCGAGCAGAACGACGAGGTCGACTTCTTCATCGGCTCCTCCGAGACGACCGCACGGGTAACGCTCCTGGAGGCGAACCGGCTCGATCCGGGGGAGGAGACCTGGCTGCAGCTACGCTTCCCGGAGCCGCTGGTTGCCGTCAAGGGGGATCGCTTCATCCTGCGCCGCCCGTCGCCCAGCCTGACGATCGGCGGCGGACTGGTGATCGACCCGCACCCCCGCCGCCACCGCCGCTTCCGCGAGGACGTCGTTCAGGCGCTGGTGGTGCTGGCGACCGGAACCCCCGAGGAGATCGTCGAGCAGGCGCTGGGCGACGCGCCGCTCGAGCTGCGGGCGCTGCTGCGCCAGCTGGCTCTCCCCGAGGCGAGCGTGCGGACCGCGCTGGCGGAACTGGCCGGGCAGGAGCGCATCATCGTGTTGCGCCGCGGCGGCACAGACGCGCCGGGCCCGGCGGCGCCGTCCGACTATCTGGCCCGCCGCGCCGTCGTCGATCGGGCGGCCGAGCAGATCCGGGCGAGCCTGGCCGCCTACCACGAGCGCAACCCGCTGCGGCGCGGCATGCCGCGCGAGGAGGTCCGCAGTCGGCTCGGCTGGCCGGCCAGGGCGTTCGAGGAGCTGGTGGTCCGCGCCGCCGCCGCAAGGGTACTGGCCGACGACGGCGAGACCTTGCGTCGGGCTGATTTCGAGATCCGCTTCACCCCGGCCCAGCGGGAGCGAATCGACCGCTACCTGGCGGCGTTGCGCGCCGCGCCCCACACCCCGCCATCGCCCGCCGAGTTCGGCATCGAGCCGGAGCTGGCCATCGCGCTCGCCGAGACCGGCGAGGTCGTGCGGGTCGACGCCGGCATCGTCTTTACGGCCGACACGTTCCGCGACATCGAACAGCAGGTGCTGGCCGTGATCGACGGCGAGGGGCGGATTACGCTGGCGCAGTTCCGCGACCACTTCGGCAGCAGCCGCAAGTACGCGCAGGCCGTGCTCGAGTTCCTCGACCAGCGGCGCGTCACCCGGCGCATCGGCGACGAGCGTGTGCGCTACACGGGCGGCTGAGCGAGCCCGACCGGTCTTCCTCGCGCCACACTACGACGACGTGGCGCTCTCCTGCGGCGGGAGCGTGGCCGCCCTCGCGGACGTGGGCGAGCGTCCGCTCATCGTCACCTGCTTCGGCGGCGAGCCGGCGGGGCCGCTCAGCGAGTTCGCGCGCTTCCAGCACGAGCGCTGGGGGCTGGCGCCAGAGAAGGTCCTCACTGTCCGGCGCGACGAGGAGGCCTGCGCGGCCGTTCGGCTGGGCGCGGCGCACCGCTGGATGGACCTCCCGGACGCCATCTACCGTGGCGAGCGCTACCGGGCTGATGCGGAGCTCTTCGGCACGGTGCACGCGGACGACGCGGGGCTGGTGGATGTACTCATGGCAGCGATCGAGCCGCTCCTTGGCGGTGCCGGCTCATCACCCTGCTTCGTCCCGCTGGCCGTCGGCGGCCACGTCGACCACCGCATCGTCTGCGAGGTCGGCCTGCGACTGACACGGGCCGGGCGCGAGGTCTGGGCGTACGAGGATTTCCCCTATGCCGGCGACCCCGCCGGGAGGCAGGCGCTCGACGAGCGCGCCCGGGTCGTATCGCGCGGCGGTCCCCGGCTCCGGCTCGTGACGGCCGAGCAACTCGAGTGCCGGGTGCGGGCGATCCTCTGCTACCGATCGCAGCTGGACGTCATCTTTCGGCACCAGGGTGATCCGGCCGAGGCTACCCGCGCCTACGCCAATATGGTGGGCGACGGTACTCCAGGCGAGCGCTTCTGGCCAATCTCCGGTGCACGAATGCCCTCTACCCGGATCGCCGGCGTTCGCCACCGCTCTCCCGATTTTCGGGAGAGGTGACGGAGGGTGAGGGCTTTCAGGGCACAAAAGTACGGCCCCGACGAGCTTCGCGTGATCCGACGCAGCCCCACCGGCCTCGGAACCTGGTCACCACTGGCTTGCGCCGGCGGGTATTCCAGAGCCTGTACCGACTACCACACCGCAGTTGGCTGCGGTTGCGATTGACCTCCCCGGTTGCCCGGTTCTGGTCGGAACCCACCACTCCGGTCGAGACCTCGGTGGCGGTGCGTCGGTCCGTGGAGAACTCCTCGGGACCGTGTATGTACAGTAACACCTCTGTGCCACTGTGTCAATACCCTCGACTGAGATCGCCCGGTGGCACCGGCCCGGCCCGCTCAGACGTGCAGCTCGACCAGCCCGTCCAGGCTCAGCACGTGCTCGGCATCCAGCGCGGCGACCACGCCGTCCGACATCGCGGTCACGATCTGCCGCGCCGCGCCGCCTCGAACGTCGCCGATCGCGTAGACGCCTGACAGGCTTGTCCGCATCTGCGCGTCGACCGCGATCTGTCCGTTGGCATCCAGCACCAACTGGTCGCGGACCAGGTCGACGTTCGGCTCGAGCCCGACGAACACGAACACGCCGTCCGCCGGCAGCACCTGCTCGCGCCCGTCGATGTGGCCGCGCACGCGCACCCCCTCGACGTGCCCCTCGCCCAGGATCTCCTCCACGGTCGTGTCGAGCAGGAAGTCGATCTTCGGGTCGGCCTCGGCGCGTTTGCGCAGGATCGCCTCGCCGCGGAACTGGTCGCGCCGGTGCGCGATGGTCAGGTGCCGCACGAAGCGCGTCAGGTAGAGGCTCTCCTGCAGCGCCGTGCTGCCGCCGCCCACCACCACGATGTCCCGGTCCTGGAAGAAGGGCGCGTCGCAGGTCGCGCAGACCGACACGCCGCGACCCCACAACCTCGACTCGCCGGGCACGCCGAGTCGTCGCGGCTCCGCCCCCGTGGCCACAATCACCACCCGCGCCAGCACGTCGCCAGCCGGCGTCTCGATACGCTTCGGCGCGGCGCCCAGGTCCATCCCGGTGACCTCGGCCGTCAGTTCCCGCAGTCCGAACTTGAGCGCCTGCCGGCGCATGACCGTGCCGATCTCGGCACCCGAGCCCTCGACGCAGCCCGGGCAGTTCTCGACCAGCTCGGTGGTCGCCATCTGGCCCCCGGGCACGCCTTTCTCGATCAGCAGGACGTCGCGACCGGCCCGGGCAGCATAGATGCCGGCGGCGTACCCGGCCGGGCCGCCGCCGACGATCGCGATGTCCACCACACGGTCCGGCACGGCGGGACCGCCCAGCCGGACCTTGAACTCAAACATTCCCCGTCAGACTCCTCTGTCCATGTGCCCTGGTGCCCTGGTGCCCCGAACTCAGCGGGTACTCGTGCCGTCCCCCGCGGACGCCGACTCGACGGCGCCGATCAATGCGGCCTCCGGCCGCGCGCCCTCGAACTGGATCGACTCGTTCACGATCGTCTTGGGCACCCCGTAGACCTGGTAGCGTTGTGCCACGTGCGGAAACTCACTCACCTCGACCACGTCCGCCGTGACCTTGTCGCTCTCGACTGCCATCATGTGCGCCAGCCTGGCGGCACCCGGGCAGTAGGGTCAGGTAGGGGTCACGAACACCTTGATGTGTACGGGGTCTTTCAGCCCGGCCAGGACCTCCCGGCTGTGCGCCGCCAGCCCGGTGGTGCCGCGCGACACGTCGACCAGATCCTCGATGAGCGTCGCGAACTCGTAGCCGGCCGGCACGCCGATGAAACGCACCGAGCCCTTGTTCTGTCCTTCCAGCACGATCGCCGGGATCTCATCGATGCCGGCCTCCGCCGCCGCCACGCGCTCCACGTAGAAGTCGCGGACGTCGAGGGTGAGCTTGTCTGATAGCCCTACCAGTTCGTTGAGCAGCTCGTGCGTGTCGCTACAGGTCTCGCAGTCCTGGCCGGGCACGCTCAGCGGCGACACGCCCATGGTGTAGAAGCGCAGCGTGACGCCGTGCTCGAGCTTCTCGTCGAACAGGTTTCGCAGGTACTCCTGGTCGTCCTGTGGGATGATCGGCATGGGTCACTCCCTTCTCCGCGGGCCCGCATCCGAACGAACCCGCACAATACTACCATACCCCGGGAGGGTATATCTCAACTCGCGCCCGCCAACGGGAGTGTCGGCCCGTCTGCTGAGCTCCTCTATCCGCCCACGGCCCCGAAGAGGAATCCGACGCCGTAGGTCACCACGCCAACGACGACCCCGATCAGCGTCATCTCGAACCCGCTGGCCCACCACGAGCGGATCGTCACCAGGCTTTTGGCCGCGCCCACCGCGAAGTGCCCGATCAGGCTGATCACCGCGGCCACCACGATGGCGGTCACACCGGAGAGGAAGAAGAAGGGGATGACCGGGACGATCGCGCCCACGCCGGTCGAGATCATCGCCGAGAGCAGGGAGGTCGTCGGATTCGGCAGGCGCTCCTCGGAGAGCCCGAGCTCCTCGGAGGCCAGCGCGCTGAGGAAGCGGCTCTCGTCCTGGGACATGCGCTCCGCCAGCCGAGTCGCCTCCTCCTCGCTAAACCCCTTCAACTGGTAGAAGAGCGACAGCTCCTCCTTCTCCTCGGCGGGGTCCTCCTGGATCTCGCGTCGCTCGCGCGCCATCTCGGCGTCGTGTACTTCACGCTCCGACTTCGCCGCCAGGAACGCGCCCGAGCCCATCGAGACCGCAGCCGCGACGGATCCGGCCAGGCCGGCGAGCAGGATGAAGCGGCTCGACGCGTTGGCCCCCGCCACCCCGGCGACCAGGCCGAAGATCGCCCCGAGTCCGTCGTTGGCGCCGTAGATCGCGTCGGCGATCCAATTGCCGGAGTTGAGGTGCCGCTCGCCCTTGAGGATCGACTCGAGGCGGCCGCGCACCTGATCGTTCCCCGCGGCGCCCGTCATGGCCCGCAGCGTCCGGGCGTGCTGACCCTCTTCCCGCGCCACCTCGTGCGCGATGGCCGACGTGGCGGGATCGCCGAGAGCCGCGATCTCTCCCTCATAGTGCCGCAGATGCTCTTCCTCGGTCGCCTCGATAAGTCGCAGCGTGGTGTCGAGGTCGGCCCGGGACCGGAGCCGGATACCGGCCGGCACGCCGGGGATCGTCGCGGGAGGCTCGGCGCCGAGTTCGCGGAGCCGCTGAGCCCAGCGCTCGGCGTGGCGAGCCTCCGCCTCGGCCAGTTTGACGAGCAGGGCGCGGCGGCGCTCGTCGGGTTCGCGCTCGGCGAGCAGCCGGTATGTGGCCGAGCTTTGATGTTCGGTTTTCCAGCTCTCCGTCAGGGCGTCGACCAGGCGCTGATCGGCCTCGGTGCGCGTCGCCACTGCTCGTCTCCGATCGCTGGGTGTCGGTACTGGCCGCCGGTCAGGCCGCCACCATCATAGGGGTTCGGGTCCCGATTCGCGTCACGAATCCATGACAGTCTGAGGTTCTTTGGGGTTCGCGACGCCGACGGGCACACCCGTACGTCGGGTTACCGCTGCACGGCCGCTGCCACGGCAGGAGTCGCCCGTGCCATAATTCGGGTCGCTGGACGGTGAGCATCGAGCTGGGAGGGATGCGCGTGAACCGCCTGCTGATCGGGACCTCGGCCTGGAGCGACCACGACCCGTTCTACCCGGCGGGCACGAAATCGGCTGAGCAGCTGCCGTTCTACGCGCGCTACTTCCCGATCGTCGAGGTCAACACCACGTACTACCGGATCCCACCGCGGCGGATGGTCCAGGGGTGGGTCGATCGCACCCCGGAGGGCTTCGTCTTCGACGTCAAGCCCCCGCGCGAGCTGACCAGCACGCCCGAGGAGCCGCGCGGCGAGGCACCGACGCCCGACGCGGACGTCGCCAGCGCCTTTGTCGAGGCGATCTCCCCGCTCATCGAGGCCAGCAAGCTCGGCGCCGTCACCTTTCAGTTCCCGCCCTCCTACCGCAACACCGAGGAGCACCGCGAGTACCTGCGCCTTCTCCCGGAACTGATGCCGGGCGTGCCGCTCTCGGTCGAGTTCCGGCGGCGCGACTGGCTCGACGACGAGCATACCGGCGGGACGCTCGAGCTCCTCACCGACGCTGGGCTCAGCTACACGATGGTAGACGAGCCGCAGATGGGGAGCGGCAGCGTGCCCCCGGTGTATGCGGTGACCAATCCCCGCCTGGCGGTGGTCCGATTCCACGGCCGCAACTACGAGACCTGGTATCGGTTCACCGGGTCCAGCCGCGACCGCTTCAACTGGGAGTACAGCACCGAGGAACTGGAGGAGTGGCGCGGCAAGCTCGACGCCGCGCTGCAGGTGGCCGAGTCCGTGCACGTGTTCTTCAACACCAACTTCGGCGACCAGGGGCCGCGCAACGCGGCGCGGCTGATGGACATGCTGCAGGTAGAGCACCCGAGACTGCCCGATACCCAACCGCCGGAGCAGCGGTCCCTCTTCGAGAACTGAGCTCCGACCCGGCTCAGACTCCCATCTGACCCGTTCGCGCCACCTCGAGCAGGCGGTCGGCCAGGGCCACGAGCTCGTCGCGCCCCTGGAGCACCGACAGCCAGCGGGCCGGGATCGCGGACACGCCGTAGCAGGCCCCGGCGAGCGCGCCGGCCACGGCGCCCGTGGTGTCGGCGTCCCCGCCCAGGTTGACCGCTTCCACCACCGTCTCCTCGAAGTCGTCGTGACGCGCGCACGACCAGAGCGCGGCCTGCAGCGTCTCCAGCACGAAGCCGCCGCTGCGTACCTCCTGGTGCGACAGGTCGGGCACCGCGAGCACCACCGCGCGGACGTCGGCGTCGTCCACTCCGGCCGCAGCCGCGAGCGGGTCGCCCGCGCCCTCCAGCACGGCGGCCAGCGCCCGGTCGAAGGCCACGCAGGCCCCGGTCGCGAGCCGGTTGGCGTGGGTGATCGCCGAGACCTCCCGGCCGAGCCGATCGAGCGCCTCCCGATCTGGCCAGCAGGCGAGGGCGATCGGCGCCGTGCGCATCAGCGAGCCGTTGCCGGCACCACGAGCGCCCATGGCCCGGTCCGTCTCCCGGCCGGCCTCGCGCCAGGACGCGCCCGCGATCAGGTGCCGGATGGACCGCGACGTGGTGTTGCCGACGTCCTTGGGCGCGCTCCGGTACCAGGCGACGAACCCGCCGGCGATATCCGCCGGAGCGACACTCCCGAGCCGCGCGATGCTGCGCGCGATGACGAGCGCCAACTGCGTGTCGTCGGTGTACTCCCCCGGCGCCAGTTCGAGCCAACCGCCGCCGACCATCTCCCGCAGCCGGCCGTGCCTCGCGCTGATCTCCGCACTCGACATGAATTCGACCGGGCCGCCCAGCGCGTCCCCGACGGCGAGCCCGAGCAGGCAGCCCCGGTAGCGGTCCTCCAGCGGCACGTCGCTCACAACGACTTCCCTTCCATACGTGCGAACGGCATCGCGCTGCGCCGCTCACACGAGAATGTAACGATTTCCCGTGCGGTGTCACGCCGGGGAAATCGGGTGCGGCGTAGAGTGAGGCTGCGGGGAGCGGGCCCGCGCGTCGTGTCCCCAGCGGGCGACCGGCGCGCCGACACCGGGCCGGATCACCCCGCGCCGGGAGGACACTATGCAAGCCGCGGCACGCGTGAACCTTGGCCGGACCCTGGTCGGCCTGGCGCTGGTGGTCGTTGGCGGGCTGTTCCTGCTCGACCAGCTGAATGTGGCGGACTTCGGCCAGGTCTTCAGCCACTGGTGGCCGGTTGCGATCATCGCACTGGGTCTGCTCGAGCTGGCGATGAACCCGCGGGCGCCTATCGGGCCGCTCATCGTGGTCGGGGTCGGCGCGGTCCTGCTGCTGGCCACGGTTGGGGTGCTGAACACCACCGCCGGCCAGATCTTCTGGCCGCTCGTGATCATCGCGATCGGTGCCTTCGTGATCCTGAGCCGCGGCGCCTGGTTCCAGCGGGCGGGGGCGGCCGAGGACTCCGCACGCTCCTTCGTCGCCTTTGGTGGAAATGAGCTGGTGAGCCACTCGCCGGCCTTCGTCGGCGGCTCGCTCACCGCGATGTTCGGCGGCATCACCCTCGACCTGCGGCAGGCGCAGCTGGCGGCGGCCGGAGCGGCCGTAGACGCCACGGCCGCCTTCGGCGCGGTCAAGATTCTGGTCCCGAGTGGCTGGCAGATCGCGATCAGCGGGCTCCCGATCTTCGGCGGCTACGACGACAAGACCAAGTCCGACGGCCCGCTGCCGGCCGACGCGCCGGTCCTGACGGTCAACGCGATCGCCCTGTTCGGGGGAGTCGAAGTGACGCATGAGAAATGACATCGCTACCCGGCGCCCGCGTCCGGTGCGGTGCGCGCGGGCGCGCCGCCAGGGCAAGAACGGCCCGGAGGACCGGCCGTGACACCCAGACGCGTGCCGCGCGCCCATCGGCAGGCGTAATCAAGGCGACGTTCACACGCGTGACAGCGGACACCGCCGTGCCCGAGTCGACCCGGCTGATGAAGGTACGGCGGACGGCAGAGGTAGTGTGGTGGTTCCCGCCCCTGACGGCCGCGTCCCACGCGTACCACGTCGGTGATCGGCACAATGGGAGTCGCATCTCGCATCATCGTGCGCAGGGCACGGCCGCGAGGTTGAACCGCGTCGACAGCTCGCGGCTCATGTCCGAGGCGTCGATGTTGGCCTCGACCAGCCGCTCGGCGACGGTGCAGACGGCCGCGGCCGTGTCGGCCATGGGCTGAGAACTCCCGGCCGGCACCGACTCCCCGGTTCCCGACCCGACAGCGGCTCTGACGGCGTTCTGACGAACGGGATCTGCCCGCAACCAGCCTTGCGACGCGGTGGCTTCTGCCCTTCCGCGAGGGTCCCGGTCAGATGCCGACGTATGCCGCGAGGTGCTTGCCGGTGAGGGTGGAGCGGGCGGCGATGAGGTCGGCGGGTGTGCCCGCAAAGACGACACGGCCGCCGTCGTGGCCGGCGCCGGGGCCGAGGTCGATGATCCAGTCCGCGTGCGCCATGACCCCCTGGTGGTGCTCGATGACGATGACCGACTTGCCGGAGTCGACCAGCCGGTCGAGCAGCCCGAGGAGCTGCGCCACGTCGGCCAGGTGCAGGCCGGTGGTCGGCTCGTCCAGGATGTAGACGCTGGCCTTCTCCGCCATGTGGGCCGCCAGCTTGAGCCGCTGCCGCTCGCCGCCCGACAATGTCGTGAGCGGCTGGCCGAGGCTGAGGTAGCCCAGTCCGACGTCGGCCAGCCGACCGAGGATAGCGTGCGCGGCCGGCGTCCGTGCGTCGCCCGCGCCGAAGAACTCACGGGCCTCTGCCACCGGCATTGCGAGCACTTCGCTGATGTCGCGGCCGCCGAGGCGGTAGTCGAGCACCGATGCCTGGAACCGCTTCCCCTCACACTCCTCGCAGACGCTGACGACGCCGGTCATCATCCCCAGATCGGTGTAGATGACACCCGTCCCGTTGCAGCCGGGGCAGGCGCCCTCTGAGTTGGCGCTGAACAGCGCCGCCTTCACGCCGTTGGCCTTCGCGAACGCGTTGCGGATCGGGTCGAGCAGCCCGGTGTAGGTCGCCGGGTTGCTCCGCCGCGAGCCGCGGATTGGGGTCTGGTCGATCGACACCATTCCCGCCCCGGCCGGGATCGACCCGTGGATGAGCGAGCTCTTGCCGGATCCGGCCACACCGGTGACGACGGCAAGGACTCCGAGCGGGATGTCGACGTCGACGTCGCGCAGGTTGTGCGTCGTGGCGCCGCGGATTTGGAGCGCGCCGGTCGACGTCCGCACCCGCTGCTTGAGGGTAGCCCGGTCGTCGAGGTGGCGGCCGGTCAGGGTGCCGCTGGCCCGCAGCCCCTCGACGGTGCCCTCGAAGCACACGGCGCCGCCCGCCGACCCGGCCCCAGGGCCGAGGTCGACGACGTGGTCGGCGATCGCGATCGTCTCCGGCTCGTGCTCCACCACGAGCACCGTGTTGCCCTTGTCCCGCAGCCGCAGCAGCAGGTCGTTCATCCGCTGGACGTCGTGCGGGTGCATGCCGGCGGTCGGTTCGTCGAAGACGTAAGTGACGTCGGTGAGCGCGGAGCCGAGGTGGCGGATCATCTTGACGCGCTGCGCCTCGCCCCCCGACAGCGTGCTCGCCGGCCGCTCGAGCGAGAGGTAGCCCAGCCCGATCTCTACGAGAGAGTCGAGGATCTGCCGCAGCGTGTCGAGCAGCGGCGACACGGTCGGCTCGTCGAGCCCGGTTACCCAGTCGGCGAGGTCGCTGATCTGCATCGCGCAGGCGTCCGCGATGTTGATCTCCCGGATTCGCGACGACCGGGCCGCCTCGCTGAGCCGGGTACCGCCGCACTCGGGGCAGGTCTTAAAGGTCACCGCCCGCTCCACGAACGCGCGGATGTGCGGCTGCAGCGCATCCGGGTCCCGCGAGAGGAACGACTTCTGGATCCGCGAGATCAGCCCCTCGTAGGTCATGTTGATGCCCTCGATCTTCATCCTGACCGGCTCGCGGTAGAGGAAGTCGTGCAGCTCGGTCTCGGTGAAGTCGCGGATCGGCTTGTTCGGGTCGACGAAGCCCGACGAGGCGTAGAGCCGGAAGTTCCAGCCGCCCGGCTGGTAGGCGGGGATGGTGAGCGCACCCTCGGCGAGCGACTTCGACTCGTCGTAATACTGGGTGAGGTCGATATCGGAGACAGTACCCCGGCCCTCGCAGCGCGGACACATCCCGCCGGCACGGCTGAAGGTTCGGACGACCGGCGTTCCGGCACCGCGCTCGACCGTGATCGCGCCGGTGGCGTGGACCGACGGCAGGTTGAACGAGAACGCCTGGGGCGAGCCGATGTGCGGCTGCCCAAGCCGGCTGAAGAGGATGCGCAGCATCGCGTTGGCGTCCGTGGCGGTGCCGACCGTGGAGCGAGGGTCCGCGCCCATCCGCTGCTGGTCGACGATGATCGCCGTCGTCAGCCCGTCGAGGACGTCAACGTTGGGTCGCGCCAGCGACGGCATGAAGCCCTGGACGAAGGCGCTGTAGGTCTCGTTGATCAGCCGCTGCGACTCCGCGGCGATCGTGTCGAACACCAGCGAGCTCTTGCCCGAACCGGAGACGCCGGTGAACACCGTCAGCCGGCGCTTCGGAATCTGGATGCTGATATCTTTGAGGTTGTTCTCGCGCGCGCCGTGCACGTGGATCAGGTCGTGGCTGTCGGCAACGTGCTGTTCGGGCGACCGCGTATCCGTCCTGGTGGCCATGCTCGTCCTGTCTCCGTCCGCCTTGCTGGGCCGCCCGCGCGGTCTCCGTCGTCGCCTGGCTCGCCGGCTGGGGACTCCCGGTTGTGAGCCGCGCGTGTGTACGTACATTATCCTTCGTCGGCGCGGTCGGGGCAACGGACGTCGTCTACCTGATAGGCGGTGTTGGCCGGGGTGACGTGATAGGCGAAAACACCCAGGCGGCGCCCGTGACGGGCACCGGTTAGACCTGGCTAACGCCGACCGCCGTCTCCCGAGTCGCGCTCACCATCCCGCTGCCACGACGAGTGAACGTGCGCGGCGGGTTGTCCGGCTAGCGCGCGGCTCACCAGAGCCCGAGGTCGACGCCGCGCTCACCGGCCAGCACCCGCTCGACTGCCCGGGCGCCGACCGCCCAGTAACCATCGTCGACGGGGACGAAGTCCTCCCGACCAACGGTGGCCGATTCGCTCGGGCCGAGTGAGCGATCGGATCGCACCGCTGCGCGCAGCGCCGGGACGTGCTCGGCACGGTCCGCGAACAGCCGCTGCAGGTCCCGCGTGTCCAGCACGTAGAGCGCGGTCATCTCCGAAGGCTCGGGACGCAGCGCGTCCAGGCCGACAGGGAGGTCGCGGAGCATGTGCACGAAGACGTCCTGGATCTCGCGATCGGCCCAGCCGTCGCCCACCCGCACCGAGCGGCGGGAGCCGAGCGGGACGATGTCTGCCAGGCCCAGGCTCAGGCCCAACTCCTCGTCGGTCTCGCGGACCACGTTCTCCAGCGTCTCGCCGGCCCGGTAATGGCCGCCGACGGCCACGTCGAGCCGGTCGGGCACCGTGTCCTTGAACGGGCTGCGCCGCTGGAACACCACGCACCCCGTGCCTCCGTTGCCCGGCCAGACCACCCAGCAGTGGAACGACCGGTGCCAGTCGCCGCACCGGTGTACCACGGCGCGGGGCCTGACCAGCCCGGCTGATCTGCCCTCCGCGGTCAGCACGTCGAACAACTCCTCGCCTGGATCGGGTTCCACGGCACCTCCTCTCCGTCGCGAGTCTACCGGAGACGTCCGGCGGGAAGAAACCCAGGATCCCCGTCGTTGCCGCTGGTGGACACTCTGGAGACGGGAGGGCAGCATGCGGATCGCGTTCGTGATCTACGAGGGAATGACGGCGCTCGACTTCATCGGTGCGTTCGACCCCCTGACACGGCTGCAGACGATGGGCTTCGTGCCGGACGTCGAGTGGGACGTCTGCGCGTACACGGCCGAGGTGTGCGACGGCGCCGGGCTCGGCTTCGTCCCCACGCGGGTCGGCGAGCCGCTCTCCGGCTACGACCTGGTCTACGTGCCGGGCGGCTTCGGCACCCGGCGCCTCGTCGAGGACCCGGGCTTCCTCGACTGGGTCCGCACGGCCGCGGGAAGCCGCCGAGTCGCCTCGGTCTGCACCGGCTCGCTGCTGCTGGGCGCGGCCGGCCTGCTCGCCGGGCGACGGGCAACCAGCCATCCGAGCGCCTTCGACGAGCTCCGCCCGTACTGTGCGGAGGTGCTGGACGCGCGCGTCGTCAACGAGGGCGACGTCGTCACCGGGCGCGGCGTCTCCTCGTCGATCGACCTGGGGCTCTACCTGGTCGAGCAGATCGCCGGCAGCGACGTCGCCGGGCGCATCCGCCGCCAGATGGACTACCCCTATGGCGCCTGAGCGCGCCGCGGCGAGCCGGGACGGCCGGCTTGCCGCGGCGCCATGATCGAGTCTTGCGTCTGAACCCGGTCAACCCGGGTCGGGGCGGCTCCCCGTGGCCGCCCAGCGCTGGTCGTCCGAGATCCCGAGCAGACACGGGGGTCTGCCCCTACGACCGTCCCGGCGTCACCAGACCCACACCGGATTCCCGCGCCAACGATGATGGATCGCGCCCCCGTTTTCCCGGTCGAACCGACGGGCCCCAGCACGACGGTCGTGCGGTGACGATGGCTATTCCGCCGGTACGTCCACCTCGAACCAGTTGAAGCGCTCGAGCCAGCCGGCGCCCTGCTCGCCGACCACGCGATCGTTGAGCAGCAGGTGCTCGGAGACCGCCACGATCCAGGCGGCCGGCGAGTCGATTCCCATCTTCTGCTGCAACTGCGCATAGAGCGCCTTGCGCTTCGTGTCGTCGGACTCGGAGCCGATCTGGTCGATCAGGCTGTCGGCGGCGGTGTAGCCCGAGAAGTTCCCCGAGCCGTCGGAGCGCCAGAAGCGGGCGGTCATCTGCGACGGGTCGATACGGGTGACGTAGGTCGCGTACATGTCGAAGTCGCGGGCGTTGCCGCGCTGGACGATGACGCCCTGCTCCAGCGACGAGTTCTTGATCTTTACGCCGATGTCCGTCCAGTAGGACGCGACCGCCTCGGTGATCTTCTTGGAGATCACCAGAATCGACTGGGAGATCATCTCCGGCGCCCAGTCCGGGGAGACGTTGGCGTCCTTCAGCAGCTGGCGAGCCTTGTCCGGGTTATACGGGTACTTCTGCACGTCGGCGGTATAGCCGAACATGAAGGCCGGCAGGTACCCGTCCACCGGCTGAGCCAGTCCGCCAAAGAGGTCCTTGGCGATAGCGTTCTGGTCGATTGCGTAGCGCAGCGCCTGCCGCACGCGCACGTCGTCGAGCGGCTTGCGCCGCATGTTGAACCAGGTCTGAAACGGCGAGATCCCAAACTGCGCCTTCATGAAGCGCACGTTCGGCTGGGGATTGCTCGCCGCGCTTGCCGCGATGTCCGGGTCCGCGACGTAAAAGGCGTCGATCTCGCCCTTCGAGATGGCCAGCGCGGCCGTCCGGTCGTCGACCGCCATGTGGAAGTCGATCGCGTCGATCTTGGGCTGCGTGCCCCAGTAGCTCGGGTTCTTCGGCAGGGTCAGCCGCGTCCCGGCCTGGTATGTGCCCCAGGTAAACGGCCCGCTGCCGATCGGATGGGTGATCCACTTGTCACCCAGCGCCTGGTAGGCCTTGGGGCAGATGATCTTCGCGCTGGTGTAGGCCAGCGTGGCCGGGAGGAACGACGGGTAGGGATGGTCGTAGTTGACCTGCACGGTGTATTGGTCCGGCGCCGTGAACGTCGCGCCCTTGAAGTCGGGGGCGGCGGATGAGCCGGTCTTGGGGTTCTGCATCCGCTGCAGGTTCCAGACAATGTCCGTGGCGGTCAGCTCGCCGTTGTTGTCGTGGAACTGCACTCCCTGGTGGATGTGGAACACGAACTGCTGGGCGTTGTTGGTGATCTCCCACTTGTCGGCGAGGTCGGGCAGGATCGTGTTGCCCAGCGGCGGATCGTAAGTGTAGCGCACCATGTAGTCGAAGAGCGCCTCCTGCGGCGCGTTGTTGACCTCGGTGGTGGTCGTGGCCGGATCCAGCTCGGTGATCGCGCTCGGGGTGCCCACCCGGTACGTCTTGGTGCCGCCCGCTCGCCCCGCGGCAACCGTCGCGGCCGGCGTCCCCGCGGCGGCGCTCGTCCCGGCGGGCGTGGCGCCGGCCGAGCTCGCGCTCTGCGTCGGCGGAACCTGCGCCGACGTGCTCTGCGTCGTGGTCCCACTCGTGCTGGTGGTGGCGGGCGCCGACGAGCCCCCGCAGGCTGCCAGCAGGGCGGTCCCAGCCGCGACGGCAGTGCTCAGGACAAAATGCCGACGGCTCAGCCGGCGCGACGTCAGGCCCCGGTCGAACGGCTCGTCGCTACATCGCTGCATCTCGATCTCCCCCTCACTCACGAGCGTCTCGGACGTGATCCCCCGCGGATCTCCGCCCCGCCGCCGTGCGACTGTGGACTTCCATGAACGCTGGTGACGGTCACGAGTCGGACTCACCACACTACGTCCCGCTCAGCGGCAGCTCCGATCTCAGCGTTCCCGAAGACGGGTGTCCAGCGCATCGCGCAGCCCGTCGCCAACGAGGCTGAACCCGAGCACCGTAAGCGTGATGGCGAGGCCCGGGAAGAGCACGACCCACGGCGCCAACTGCAGGACGGAACTGCCATCGTTGATCATCGAGCCCCAGGACGGCGTCGGGGGCTGCGGCCCCAGACCCAGGAAGTCGAGCGTCGCCTCGGCAAGGATAGCCGTCGAGACGTAGAGCGTCGCCATGACCAGCACCGACGACAGAGCGTTGGGTAGCACGTGACGCACGAGAATCGCCCGCACCGGCGCCCCGATGGAGCGCGCGGCGGTGACGAACTCGCGCCCGCTGATCGTCAGCACCTCCGCCTGCATCATGCGCGCGAACCGCGGCAGGGTCGAGAAGCCGACGGCGATCATGACGTTGGTCAGGCCAGCTCCGAGCGTCGCCATGATGGCGAGCGCGAGCAGCAGCGTCGGAAATGCCAGCAGCGCGTCGACGACGCGCATGATGACCGCGCCGACCTTGCCCTGATAGTAGCCGGCGATCAGCCCGAGCGTGCACCCGATGAGCGCGCCCCCGGCCACCGACAGCACGCCGACCGCCAGCGCCAGCGGCGCTCCGGCGAGCACCCGGTTGAGGATGTCGCGTCCCTGGCCGTCGGTTCCCAGCAGATGCTGGGCGCTGGGCGCGCGCAGACGCGACGCCAGATGGGTGCGGTTGGTGCCGGCCGGCGTCGCGACCTCTCCCCAGGCCGCGGCAACCAGGAAGACCAGCACGAGGATCAGCCCCACCATGCCGGCCGGGTTGCGACGGAAGCTCCGCGCCATGTCGCGCCAGAAGGTGCGTTGAGCGCCCTTCCCGAGCGGACCATTCGCGCGTGCCGTCCGCGTTCCACTCGCCGCGACGTGATCGCGCACGGCTAACTCCACCGCAATCGTGGATCGGCGAAGCCGTATAGCGTATCGGTGACGAAGTTGACCCCGATCACGGCGACGAGGAAGACGAAGATGAGGGCCTGCGACAGGGGATAGTCGCGCACCAGGATCGCGTCGATGAGCAGCTTGCCAAGCCCGGGCCGCCCGAAGACGATCTCGGCGATACCGGCGCCGCCCAGGAGTTGGCCGAAGTACAGGCCAAGCACCGCCAGGATCGGCACGAGTGCCGGGCGCAGCGCGTGGGTCTGCACCACCGCCCGAGAGGAGAGCCCTTTGGCGCGAGCGGTCCGGATGTAGTCCTCGCCGAGCACGGCCAGTAGCGCCGAGCGGGTGGTGCGGGCCACCAGCGCGGACGACTCGAAGCCGAGCGCGACGGCCGGCAGGATGAGGTGGTGCAGGTTCGAGCCGAGGCCCCCGCTGCCGGCCCCCTGCACCGGGAACCAGCCGAGCCGGTAGCTGAGCAGGTAGATCATCAGCAGGGCGAGCAGGAAACCGGGGGTCGCGACACCCAGCAGCGCAATGACCATCGCGGCGAAGTCCGCCGCCGTGTTGCGCTTCAACGCCGCGATCATCCCCAGTGGGATGCCGATGACGCAGGTGACGATCATGGCCGCGATCGCCAGCTCCACGGTGTAGCTCATCGCCGACCGGATCACGACGGTCACGTCCGATTTCTGCGACAGTGACATGCCGAAGTTCCCGGTCACCGTGTTCTTGAGAAAGGTGACGTACTGCACCGGCAGCGGACGGTCGAGGCCGTAGTGCTGCCGCAAGGCGGAGATCAGCTCCGGCGTGGCGTAGTCGCCGAGCATGATCTGCACCGGATCGCCGGGCGTCAGGTGCAGGATAAAGAAGACGATCGTCAGCGCACCGAACACGGTCAGGACCGCCTGGGCCAGCCGCGCGACGATCTGGTTCACCGCGCCATCCTCATCGGGCTGAGCAACTCATTCCTGCGTGCCGATCCTCTCGGCGCGTCGACCAACACCGATGGGGCGCCGTGGCCCTGCTCATCGCGGACCCTCAACTCGGGTCCGCGCCCGGCCCCGTGCGTCGACTGGGAGCGCTCACAGTACCGCGCGGACTCTAGCAGCGGCCGTATCCGCCGTCAATGGGACTGGCCAACGAGTCCGCGTGCTCCGCTTCCGGCCGGCATGGTCGGTGGGGGGTGAGTCTATCCGCTACCGTGCTCTACCGTCTGGTCGGGCGCTCCCCGAGACGATCGTCGAGTTGACCGCGCCCATCGTTACTGACGGACCAGGGCGCCCGGGAGCGCACCGGTGGCCTCGAGGTCCTGCAGCACGGTGCGGCCATTGACGATCACCCGGGCGATCTCCTCCGGGAACTGCCCCGGATCCTCGAAGGTGGCCCGGTCGATGACCCGCGCCGGGTCGAACAGACACAGGTCGGCCTTCATGCCGGGCTCGACCGACCCGATCGTGTCACCCATGATCCGCACGTTCGCCGCCCGGCCCGGATTCCCCCGCCCGTCGACCACCGTGCCGTTCACGACCCAGCGCACCGCCGCGTCGTCCCCGGTCCGTCGCCCACCTCACCGCGCGACCGCCGCGCCCAACCCCCAGGCGAGCGCCGCGTAGGCCCGCGCCGCCGCGACCAGGTCCTCGACCGCGCAGTGCTCGTCGATGCGGTGCGCCTGCTGCTCCGACCCCGGTCCAAAGCCGACCGTGGGTATCCCGCGCCGCCCGGCCGATTCGCTGCCGTTGGTACAGAAGGCGTAGGTGCCGAGGTGCGCCGGCAGCCCCGCCGCGCCCAGCGCTGCCAGGCCGGCTCGCACGAGCGGATGGTCGGGCGGGAAGAGCCAGGCGGGCGCGAATTTTCTTGCGATCAGCGGGGTGCCGGGATAGGTCACGACGTCGCTCTCGGGGACGCGCACGCTCACCGTCAGCGTCGGATCGGCCGCGCGCAGCTCCTTGAGGACCCGCTCGACGCCCGCCAGGACCGACGCCTCGTCCTCCCCGACCAGCAACCGGCGATCGAAGGTCGCGCCGCAGTACTCCGGCACGACCGAGAGACCCGGGTAGGGCGCCGACCTGACGTCGGTCACCTCCAGGATCCCCACGCCGAGCACCGGATGGTGCGCCGGCTCGATGTCGGAGAGGCGCTCGATCACGCGGGCCATCATCTTGACCGCGTTGCGGCCAAGCTCGGGCGTCGAGGAGTGGGACGGTAGACCGGTGGTCTCGACCAGTAACTCGGCGCGGCCCCGCTGGCCGACGTTGAGGCGCAGGTCGGTCGACTCGCCAATGACCACGGCGCGGGCGTCGACGCGGTCCAGCACGTGTCCCAGCGCGGCACCTTCGACCACCTCCTCGCAGACCGAGCAGGAGACGACCACGTCGGCCGGGAGCTCCTCGGCCGCGCGGCGCAGCGCCGCCACCCCCAGGAGCATGCCCGCGATCGCGCCCTTCATGTCGGCGATGCCGCGGCCGTAGAGACTGCCGTCGCGCTCGGTCAGGGTGAAGGGGTCGCTCGCCCAGGCCTCCTGGCGGCCGACGCCGACCGTGTCCATGTGCCCGTCGAAGACCACGCAGCCGCGGCTCCGCCCGCGCATCACCCCGACGACGTTGCCCAGCTCGTCGACCCGGACCTCGTCGTAGCCGAGCTCCGTCATGACCCGCCCGACCTCGGCAGCGACGTCTCCCTCGCCGCCCGACGGGCTGGGCCGCCCGACCAACCGGCCGCAGAGCGCGACCAGCGCGTCACGATCGATCACCACGGCCGGAAACACCATCGGCCATCTCCCGCTACCGGGTCTGTGCGTCCGTCGCCCAGCTCGGGCAGACTATAGCGGGCGCCACGTCGCCGGGCCATCGGTAGAGCCCGGACCGACGGGCACCAGAGCGGGGCGTCGGTCACGGGCGAGGGGAGCGACGGGTGGCGACGATCGAGGACTTCGAGCGGATCGACATGCGGGTAGGCCGGATCGTGGCCGTCGATGAGTTTCCGGAGGCCCGCAAGCCCTCCTACAAGCTGACGATCGACTTCGGCTCGCTCGGGATTCGCCGCTCCTCGGCCGGCCTGGTGCCGTACTACACGCGGGAGGAGTTGATCGGCCGGCAGATCGTGGCCGTCGTCAACTTCCCGCCGCGGCGCGTGGTCGGCTTCTCATCGGAGGTGCTGGTCCTCGGCGCCATGCAGGAAAACGGCCGCGTCATCCTGCTCCAGCCGGATCGCGAGGCGGCGCTCGCCTCCCCCATCGCCTGAGCGGGCGGCGACGAACGACTCGCGCCAGGCTAGCGCCGGAGGCGTGCCGGCCGGTCGCTACCCGCCCCGGCCCGGGCCACCGCCCACCAGGTCGCGTAACCGGCCAGGCCGATCACGGTCGAGGCGACGACGCCGGCCAGCGCCACACGCGTCGCGTCGACGATCGGGCGCACCCGGACCCCGTCCGGCCCGATGACCACGACCGCCACCGGCCGGCCGCGCGCGCCGCCCCCGCCCAGCCCGCGGATCACCGCCGACGCCAGCAGGCGCCGCGGCTGGAGGATGCCGGAGCCGGGCTCGAGGCCGCGATCCGTCGCCACCTCGGCCGCCGTGATGACGGTATAGTGCCCGACCGTGACCGGCTCGCCGAAGACCAGGTCCTGCCGGACGCCGAGGAGCTTGCCCACGTCCGGCGGGCTTTCGCTGCCGGTCGCGTTCAGGCCCGCGAGGAAGGTCTCCACCACGTTTCGCCCGACGTTGCCCATGCCCGTCTCCCGGCGCCTGCCGGCCGGGTGCCGCGAGGGGCCGCTGTCCATCCGTCACGTCCTTTCACCTCGCCATCTCGCCGTGGCCGCCGCCGGCGGCGCGCCCACCGCTCCTGGCGATGCGACTGCCAGCTGCGCGCCAGCGTGCCACATCCGGACGCTCAGGGCCTGTAACACTTCTGTCGTGATTGCGCCCGCCCCGTCACAACGCTGTTGCCTCTTCCCCGATAGGCTCGGAGCAGAGCACCCGTCGGTGACGGTGGCGCCCCGCGCCCGGATGGCGGACACCCGCGACGCCGGCCGGCCCACCGCTGATCCGGCGGCGGTTATCCGCGCGTAGTGCCGGTCGGATGTGACCCGACGGGCGGGCTGGGCCCGCGGGCCGCCATCGTCTCGCGAAGGGCCACCCATGGATCGCGACCTCACGCCTGCCGCACCGGACCGCCGCCGCTGGCTGGGTCTCGCCATGCTCAGCCTCGGCGTGGCGATGATCATCGTCGACGCCACCATCGTCAACGTCGCCATCCCGTCGATCATCCGCACGCTGAACATCAACCTGGCCGACGCCGAGTGGATCAACTCGATCTACGCGCTGGTCTTCGCCGCGCTCCTGATCACGCTCGGACGCGTGGGCGACCTGATGGGGCGCAAGCGCCTCTTCCTGAGCGGCCTCGCCGTCTTCGTCGCCTCCAGTGTCTTTGCCGGGCTGGCGCCGACCGGCGGGCTGCTCATCCTGGCGCGGTTCCTCCAAGGGACCGGCGGCGCCATGATCCTCCCGTCGACACTATCCACGGTCAACGCGACCTTCCGCGGGCGGGAGCGTGCCATCGCCTTCGGCATCTGGGGCTCGGTCATCGGTGGGATGGCGGCCTTCGGCCCGCTCCTGGGCGGCTGGCTCACCACCGACTACTCCTGGCGCTGGGCGTTCTTCATCAACGTGCCGATCGGGCTGCTCGCCATCGTCGGCGGCGCGGTCTGGGTCCGGGAGAGCCGGGATGTCAACGCGCGCCGTGGATTCGATGCGCTCGGATTCGTCCTGGTAACGGCCGGTTTGACCGCGCTGGTCTTCGCGTTGATCGAGGGCCAGCGCTACGGCTGGTGGCGCCCCGAGCAGCCGTTTGGTGTCGCCGGCTGGGCCTGGCCACTGGCGGGTCTGTCCATCATCCCGTTTGCCATCGCCCTGGCCGCGCTCGGACTGGCCTCGTTCCTCCTCGTCGAGTGGCGTCGGCTGCGAGCCGGACGGGTCGTGCTCGCCGACCTGCGCCTCTTCCGGCTGCGGAGCTACCGCTACGGCAACCTCGCGGCGACCATCGTGAGCCTCGGTGAGTTCGGCATGGTCTTCGTCCTGCCCCTCTTTCTCCAGGCCACGCTCGGGTACTCCGCCTTCCGCACCGGCCTGCTGCTGATGGCACTGGCCGCGGGAGCGTTCATCGGCGGGCCGTCGGCGGCGGCGCTCGCCCACCGCTTCGGAGCACGGCGAGTCGTGACCGCCGGTATGGCGCTCGAGGCGGTCGCCATCGGGAGCCTGGCGCTGCTGCTCGGGCCGAGCATTGGCGGGCTGCGGCTGGTGCCGTCTCTCTTCGTCTACGGCGTCGGCGTCGGCCTGGCGACCGCGCAGCTGACCAGCGTTATCCTGGTCGAGGTCCCGCCCGCCGAGTCGGGGCAGGCCTCCGGCATGCAGAGCACCTTCCGCCAGGTGGGATCCGCCCTCGGCATCGCCATCCTCGGCACCGTGCTGGCGGTCAGCCTGGGGACCCAGACAGACCGGCTGCTTGCCCGGGACGTCCCGGCGCTACCCGCCCCGCAGCGCGCCGCAGTGACCCGTGCCGTCAAGTCCTCAGCCGGTCAGGTCATCACCGAGCTGCGCGCGCAGCCGGGCAACGAGGCGGTCGTGGCCGCGGCGAGCGAGGCGCTAACCGAGGCGGCCCGGCGCGCGGCGGAGGTGGCGGCCGGCTTCGTCGTCCTGGGCTTCATCGCCAGCTGGCTCCTGCCTGAAACGGGCGTGCCCGCCGAGGCGCCCGACGACCTGGAGGCCGAGCGGCGGCGAGCGAGGCAGACCGCTCCCGTCGACGACTGATCGGGATCGGACGATCAACGGCGGCGGCGCGGGACACGACGGTCGGTCGAGGACCGCCGCCATCAACGAATACCGGTATCGCAGAGGATGTTGACCTGGATAGCCGCGCCGCTGGGGACGGTCACCGCCGTGGTCGGGCACCGCGGCCACGGTGAGCCGGACACGACAACCACCAGCGTGTAGTCACCGGGCACGACGCTCAACGTGTAGTGGCCGGTCGCGTCGCTGTGCGTCGTCGCCACCGTGGTGCCGCTGCCGTCGCGGGCATCGAGCTGGGCGGACACCCCCAGCGGTGCGCATTCAACGCCCACTCTCTGGACGGGACAGGTTGGGCCCGCTTTGATGAAGCCGTACACCCCGCTCGCGACCGGAGTCGGCGGAGCCGGAGGCGGCGTCACCGTCTGCCCGAGCTGCACGTAGCGCCACTGGTAGTAGTGAAGGCCGACGTTGCCGGCCTCGACCTGCCAGGCGGCCGGGTTCGACGGCGTGTAGGTCAGCACGCGCCGCTCAAAGACCTGCACCAGTACCTGCTTCGACACCCCGCCCACCATCACCGTCGTCCAGTAGGCCTCCGTCAGCGGATAGCCGGTCGCGTAGAACGGGTTCTGGAACAGCGGCGCCTGGACGTTCTGGCCGTTCAGCGAGACCAGCCCGGAACTGGTCATGAAGCTCCAGAAGACCGAGGCGACGTTATGGTGGGTCGGCGCCCCGACATCCAGCGCCGTGACGGGGACACCCGGCGGCGATGGCTCATTGCCGACCTGGCCGGCCCGGTTGACCGTCTGGGTGATCGTCCAGCCGCTCGGGATGGCCACGTTCCCCATCAGCCCGTTGAAGCTGGCGTAGGTCGGGCCATTGGGGTCGTTCAGGTCACCCGCCACGTTGACCTGGGCCGGGGCGTACTGGTGGAAGGTGGTGTCGCCCAGCTGCATGCGGCCGGTAATGAGCTCCTCGG
>DATKRJ010000056.1:0-6130 GCA_035532355.1 Thermomicrobiaceae bacterium
GGATCGCCGGCATGCTCGACCACGCGCGGCTGCGCCGCGAGGTGGCCTCGAGCGACGCGCACGCCGTGGCGCGGTTCAAGGTCGGTCAGGCGATCGACAAGGAGGCCGACGCTCCAGTCATGTTCCAGGCCGTGAGCCAGCGCATCGCTGAGGCGCTGGGCGACGGCTGCATCGTGCGCCTGCTCGACCCGGCCGGGGAGGTGCTCCGCATTGCGGCTGTCGCCCATGCGGATCCGGCCCGGCGAGAGAAGCTGCGCCAAACCCCGCCGGCGCCGACCGTGCCGGCCGATGCCTGGCTGTACCAACAGGCTCTGCGCAACCACGCGCCGATCGTGCTGCCGCACGTCGACCCGCGGCAGTATGACCGCATCTTGCCCCGGCCATCGGTCGCCTTCGCCCGACTCGCCGGATTTCGGAGCCTGGCGCTGGCGCCGCTCCGCCGGCAATCACGCCCGCTGGGACTGCTCGTGCTCTGGCGCGACCGCTCACCGCAGCCGTACACGCGTGAGGATCTGGTGCAGTTGCAGGAGCTCGCGGGTTGGATCTCGCTCGCGGTTGACTCCGGCACCTCCCCGGCGCCGGCCTGAGCGCGGCGCGCGCGACGTGCCGCGTCAATGCACCGGCAGTGGCTCGTTCGATTCGCGGTGCTCGCGGTGCTCGTGGTGCGCGAGGTTGGCGGCGAAGCCGGCAGCGCTGATCGTGAGCAGCGACAGACCGTGAGGCGTGCGCTCCAGCTCGAGGTAGCCCCACTCGACGAGGGTATCGATCGACGCGAGTTCCGGGACATGGATGGGGATCGCTCCCGGATGTGCCAGCAGCCCTCCACCGCCGGACAGCGGGACGGCCAGGAACTGCTCGAGACGTCCGACCGGCCCCACCCGCAGGGATTCGACGAGGTCGCTCAGCAGACTCCACGCTTCCCGCTCCACGGTCTCCATCGTCTCCACGGTCTCCATGCACGTCGCCTCGGCGATCGTTCCTCACCTCTCACGATAGCGGCGTTCGGCTGACAGACGCGATGGGTCGAGCCCCGGGAGTGTCCCGAAAGCGTGTCAGTTCGTGGCGCGGGCAGCCGCGGCGATCCGACGCGGTCGACGTCAGGGCCGGCTGGTGACGGGCACCGGATGATCCGGCGGGAGTGCGTAGAGGAGGAGCAACTGCTGGAAGATCGTGCGGAAGGCCGGTCCCGCAGCGCTCTCGCCCCAGGGCGTATCCTGCGGCCGATCGATCTTGACCAGCACGGTGAACTGGGGGTTGGAGGCCGGTCCGAAACCCAGCACCGAGGCGATCGTCGCCGTCGGATCGTAGCCGCCGCCGGGCGACGGCACCTGGGCGGTCCCCGTCTTGGCGGCGATGTCGTAGCCGGGCACCGCTACGTACTGCTGGTAGGCGGTCGACGCGGCTACCGCTTCCACCAGCATGCCGGTCAGCTGCCGCGCGGTCTCGGGCGTGATAACGCGGCGGATCGCACGAATAGAGACCGCCTTCATGCCGTCCGCGCCGCGGATCTGCTGGACGACGTGCGGCCGCATCAGCGTACCGCCGTTGGCAACGGCCGAGGCCGCGTTGACCAGCTGTAGCGGGGTGACGGCCAGACCCTGGCCGAATGCGTTGGTGTACAGGCTGGCGAGCGTCCAGTCGGGCTCACCGGGCAGCGGGAGAATGCCGTCTGCCTCATCGGGGAGATCGATCCCGCTGGGCTTGCCGAGGCCGAAGGACTGCAGCCCGGGGTAGAGCCGATCCTGTCCCACCTGCTCGGACACCCACATCGCTCCGAGATTGCTGGAATGCTCGAGGATCTGCATCATATTCTCGGGGCCGAAGGCGGCGTGCAGCGCGTTGTAGACCTTGGCACCGCCGGGGAGGACCCGGTAGGAGCCGCCGTCGTGGACGGTGTTGGGCGTCACGGCGCCGGTGCTCAGGCCCAGCGCCATGATCAGTACCTTGAAGGTCGAGCCCGGCTCGTAGACCGCCGAGGTCGCGGGGTTCTCGAAGGCGGACGCATTGGTGACGGTGGCGTACTGGTTCGGGTCGAACGAAGGTCGGCTGGCCATCGCCAGGATCGCGCCCGTCTGTGGGTTCTGCACGACGATAGTCCCGCTCGGGGCTCCATGCTGCGCGATCGCCTGGTCCAGCGCAGTCTCCACGATGCGCTGTACCGCGCTGTCGATCGTCAGCACGAGATCGGAGCCGTCGATCGGCGGCTGGAGGACGCTGTTGGCCAGTGCGATCACGTTGCCGCTGGTGTCCCGCTGCGCCACCAGCTTGCCCGGTGTGCCGCCGACCACGCTGTCGTAGGCGCCCTCGACGCCGTAGGAGCCGACGTAGGCGTCGTTGACGAACCCGAGGACCTGTGAGGCGAGGTCACCCATCGGGTAGACGCGGCGCAGCTCCGGATTCAACACGATGCCCGGCAGCTTCAGCGCCTGGATCTGCTGGGAGGCTTGCTCGGGAAGCCTCCGCTGGAGCACCACCCACTCCTCGCCCGGCTGGGTGATGGCGCCCATGATGTCGCTCGCGCTACGGCCGATGATCGGCGCCAGGACCTGCGCTGTATGCTGCGGGTCCTGCAGCTGTGCCACGACCGCCGACACCCGGTTGGCCGGCACATTGGTGGCGAGCGGACGTCCGCGCGCGTCGAGGATGTCGCCCCGCTCGGCCGGTATGACGTCCGACTGCAGGCGGAACGCCTCGGCCTCGGAGGTGAGCGCCTTGCTCTGGACGACCTGGAACGAGATGATCCGGTAGCCGATGGCCAGGCAGAACATGACGAAGCTGGCGAGCAGCGCATTGATCCGGCGCCGTGGAATCAGGTAGGGCTGCCTCACCGTCGGTCCTTCTTCCGCGTCCCGAACTTCCCACCACTTGCCGAGGGCGTGGCGGATGCCGCGCCGGCTCGAGCACCCGCGGTGGACCTCCCGGTGCCGCGACACGACCGGCGTCCGCTCGTCGCGCACGAACAGGCGCGGGGCCGCCAGAGCCGAGTGTGCGCGGCGCCACGGACCGAGCTCGCGACGCGCGCCCGGGACGTCCTGGCCGGACGGCGACCCGCCGCGCGTGCCAGCCAGTCACCTGTACGTACGATACGACATCTCCCGGCCTCGGTTCCAGCGGTGCATGCCTTCTGGAGCGCGATCCGGAACGAATCGGGCTTCGACGACGGGAGAAGCCGCACCGCGGTCGTGCCGTGGGGTCACCGCGAACGGCAGGAGGGCAGCCGCGGCGGCGCGGCCCGCCGGAGCCCGAGCAGCCGTCACCACCCGCGCCGGGCTCCGGCGCGGGTGGTGCGACCGACCGCTAGCGCCCGAATCCGACCAGACCGAAGACCAGCACCGCGAACACGATTACGGTAACAGCGACGAAGATCATGTCCCGCTGGGCGAAGAAGAGGAACACCGTCATCAGCACGCGCATCATTGGCGTCAGGATCAGCACCAGCACGCCGAGCTGGATGATCGCTGTCGGGTTGGCCGCCGAGATGCCGGAGACGATGGTGCGCGGGCTCACCACGATGCCGTGCCCCCCGCTACCGATCACGTCGTTCAGGGTCTTCGGGCCGCTTGGCGAGCCGGCGATCAGGAACCAGGCCAGTCCGACCAGGATGATCGCCCCCGCGGTGAGCACGCCGATCCGCAGCACATAGCTGATCCAGATCTCCATCGGGTGTCCGCCCGGTATCGGCTCATTGGTGGCGACCACCGCGGCTTCGGCGAGGGCCTCCGGGTCCGATGGCGTCGTATCCACGTGTATTGTCCGCTCGCTCATCTACGCCACCCCCAGCCCGCGAAGCAGCATCTCAATTGCCACGAGCGCCAGCACCGGCACGAATACCAGCCGCACCGTGTTGTTGGAGAAGCGCACCAGCAGCTTGGCGCCGACCGTCGCGCCGACCAGCACGCCCAGCGCCACCGGCGCCGCGATCAGCGGGACGACGTCGCCGCGCCAGAAGTAGATCCCGGCGCTGGCGGCGGCGGTCACGCCGATCATGAAGTTGCTGGTGGCAGTGGAGACCTTCATCGGCAGGCGCATCGCCGTGTCCATCGCCAGCACCTTGAGCGCCCCGGACCCGATTCCGAGTAGCCCGGACACGACGCCGGCCACGTACATCAGGCCGAACCCCGTCGGGACGTTGGTGGCCTGGTAGGCCACCAACTTGCCGGTCGCTCGATCCGGGTAGACACTCGCGAGCCGGAAGCGCAGGGAGAGGCGGTCGGGGACCACGCCCTGCGGCAGGTCCTCGCCGAGCTTCTTGATCGTGGGCAGGACCGAGAAGAGCAGGATGACGCCAAAGAGGACGAAGAGGACGCGGGAGTTGAGGTACACCGCGACGAACGCCCCGGTCACGGCGCCGATCGATGTGGCGAGTTCGAGCATCATCCCGACCCGCACGTTCGTCAGGTGGTCGCGGACGTACGCCGCTGCCGCGCCGCTCGAGGTGGCGATGACGGAGACAATACTGGCCCCGATCGCGAGCCGGATGTTGAGGCCGAAGCCGATCGTGAGCAGCGGCACGATCAGGACGCCGCCGCCGAGGCCGACCAGCGACCCGAGCAGCCCCGCGGCCACGGCCGCCAGGAAGATTCCGACGACGAACAGGTCAATCCCGTGCATGCGTGACTACCATCTCCCCTCGAGCGCGCCCGAGAGCCGCGCTCCCTACGGTCGGTCCGACCGAGAATGCTAGCGGATTCGACCGCATCCTCATAGCCCGTATGGCCCGTCATCCGCGGGCGTCAGGGACTCCCCTTCGAGCCGCACCCGCAGGCGGTAGCGGTCGCCACGGATCAGGCTGCGGCGCAGCTCGACGGGGCGCTCCCCGGCGTAGCCCACCCGCTCGATCAGGAACGCGGGATCGCCGACCGGCAGACCGAGCAGCGCGGCGTCCGGTTGCTCCAGCGTGACCGGCCGCAGCGTCTCCTCCGCGTGCGTGATCGTCGTACCACAGACGTCCTCGATGAGGTCGTACAGCGCCTCCACCGCCAACCGGTCGACGGGCAGCCGCACGCCGCACGACTCCGGGAGGTAGATCGTCTCGACGACGAACGGGACCGCGTCCACCAATCGCAGACGACCCAGCTCCCAGACCAGGCCATCGGGCCGGCCCTCCAGCCGTGGCGAGGCCTCGTCGTCCACCGTCAGCCGGTACCCCAGCACGCGCATGCTTGGCACCCGCCCTTGCGCGAGCAGCGTGCGCAGGAAGCTGTACAGCCCGCCGAGTGGCTGCTCCACGTACGGCTCCGCGACCAGCGTGCCTACGCCGCGACGCCGGGTGACCAGGCCGCGCCGGGCCAGCCCGACCAGCGCCTGGTTGACCGTCTGCCGGCTGACGCCGAGCTGCGCCGCCAGGTCCGGCTCCGCGGGCAGCATCGTCCCCGGCGCGAGGTCGCCGCGCCGGATCGCGTCGGCGATAGCGCGGGCGAGCTGCTCGTACAGGGGTGTACGGCTGGCATGCGTCAGGCCGGCCGCGATGGTCTCGATCAGGTTGTCGGTCATCATGTCTGCCATATGTCTGATTCCCGCGGTAGTATATGGCATTTATCGCCGGGCTGCAAGGTCGGCGGCGCGCGTGATTCGTCGGCGGGCACGACGACGGGTGCCGGCCGTGGCCGGCACCCGCGGTGTTCCGGGTTCCGTCATCGTCACCGGTACGGGCAGTCCGGTGCCGAGGTCAGCAGCCAGCTCCCGTCGGCCTGCTGCGTGTAGACGTGGACCCGCTGGACGTCGCTGGTGGTCCCGTCCGCCAGCGTCAGGTGGAAGGTCGCGGTGACGGTCCTGGTCGTGCCGTCAACCTGCACGTTCCGCGTCACCGAGTTGATCGTCGCACCCGCCGGCAGCCAGGCCATCGCACCCTGCATCGCGCCCGCGGTCGTCATCGTGCCGTCCACGGTCGCCTGGTTGATCTGGATCTGGTCCTGCGTGTGCAGCCGGTCCTGGGTGCGCAGCGGGTAGTCGCCGGTGGGCGTGGCCGCCGCCATCCTGCCGAAGCCCGGCCCCGCGGCACCGGCCGCGCCGACGCCAACCGCCAGCACCGCAACCAGAGCCACCACCACCGCCACAACCGTCAGCAGCCGTTTCATCGCTCGCTCCTTCTCGATCCGCCCCGGAGGGCCGCTACGTCACCGATCTTCTC
>DATKRJ010000057.1:0-5318 GCA_035532355.1 Thermomicrobiaceae bacterium
GCGCGGTGGCCAGCGAGACGCGTCCTGCCCGCCAGTGGGGCAGCGTGCCGACCAGCGCGATGGCGCCGACCACCGCGAGCGAGGTCGCGGTGGCGGCGTGGGCGCCCTGGCCCATGATGTAGACCAGGATGGGCACGGTCAAGATCGAGCCGCCGCCGCCGATCGCGCCGAGCGACAGCCCGATCAGGACGCCGAACAGCAGGGGCAGCAGCAGGGAGAGGCTCATTTGCGGGTCACCGGCAAGCCGTGGCGGCCCCAGGCGATCATGCCGCCGTCCAGGTTGGCGGCCTCGGTGAAGCCGGCCGACTGGAGGAGCGAGACCGCCATGGCGCTGCGGTTGCCGCTGCGGCAGACCACGATCAACTCGCGCCGCGGGTCGAGGTCGCGCATGCGCGCCTGCAGCGAGCCGAGCGGGAGATGGACGGCACCCGGGATGTGCCCGGCGCGCCACTCGTCCGGCTCACGCACGTCGACGATCTGGGCGCCGGCCTGCTGCCGGGAGCGCGCCTCGACGGCATCGATGCCCGAGATGGCCGGACGTCCGAACAGGTTCCGCAGGATCACGCCGCAACCCCTTCCGCCGCGGGCGCGGCGTCGCCCGGGATCTCAAGCGGCAGCCCTGCCGCCTCCCAGGCATCGATGCCTCCGGTAACGTTGCGGACGTCGCGGAAGCCGCGTGCCCGCAGGATGCTGGCGGCGACCATGCTCCGCTGGCCGCCCGCGCAGATGATGGCGACGGACGCGTCGGGCTCCAGGCCCGGGACTGCCCGGTCGAGCCGGTAGAACGGCAGGTGGATCGCGCCGGGCACGTGGCCCTCGGCCCACTCGGAGCGCTCGCGCACGTCCAGGATCAGTGTGCGCTCGCGGTTGGCGGCCAGCGCGGCCGGGCTCACGCTGACCAGCGTGGCGACCGGCTCGGCGGCGGCCTTCCAGGAGCCCAGTCCGCCGGCCAGGTAGCCGGCGATGCGGGTATAGCCGATGACCGACAGCGACTCCGCCGCGCGGGCGGCGTCCGCATCGCTGGCGGCGAGGAGCACCAGCGGCGTCTCGGCCGGGACGACCAGCCCGACCCGGTTCTGGAACTGCGAGCCGTCGAGCCAGACCGTCAGCGCGCCCGGGACGTGCCCGGCGCCGAACTCCTCCGGCGAGCGGACGTCCAGCAGCAGGGCGTCGGTGTCGAGCAGCGCTCGCGCCTGCTCCGCGTCGAGGGCGGGCGGTGAGGCGACCGTCGGGGGCGTGGCGCCCCGGTTGAGCTCGACGATGCGTGCCAGGTTGGGCGGGCGCTCGGGGAGGCTCTCGTTCATGTACTCGACGAAAGCGGTCTGATCCGTGATCGCCAGCGCCGGGTTGCAGCAGCGCTCGAAACCGATCGACGTGCCGGTCATACGGTTGTTGACGCGGCCGCAGAGCGAGCCGGCCACGTGGCCCGGATAGACGAGCGTGCCGTCGGGCAATCGCAGCAGCTGCTCGTGCAGGCTATGGAAGAGCGCCTCGGCGCCGTCCCGCCCGTCGACGGCCAGGTCAGGCCGGGCGACGTCGCCGATGAAGAGGGAGTCGCCGGTCAGGACGACCCAGGGCAGGTCGCCGCGCGTGTCGTCGAGCAGCGCGAGCGCGATGTGCTCCGGGCGGTGGCCGGGGGTGTGGAGGACGCGCAGTCGCACCTCGCCGAGCGCCAGTTCGTCGCCGTCGTGCAGCGGCAGGTGGGGATAGGCGGCGTTGGTCAGCTCGTGGACGGCGATGACCGCCCCGGTGGCCTCGGCCAGCTGATGGTGGCCGGAGACGTGGTCGGCGTGGTTGTGCGTCTCGATCACGTAGCGTAGCCGGAGCCCCTCCCGCGCCAGCACGTCCAGGATCTCGTCAACCATGTCGAGGCGCGGGTCGACGACGGCCGCCTCGCCCTCGTCGGTCGAGCCGACGAGGTAGGCGGCGCAGCCGATGTCGCGCCGGACGATCTGCTCGAAGTACACGGACTAGCCCTCCTGACCCTGGCGCGCCAGGGTCGTCACGACGCGCTCCAGCCGGGCGCGCGCCTCGGCCGCGATGTCGTCCAGCTTGCCGCCCCCGGCGATGCCGAGCATGGCGCGCGGGTCGGCGAACTCCACCAGCGTGCCGTCGGCGACCTCGCGCACGACCACGTTGCAGGGCAGGAGCATGCCGATCTCCGGCTCCCGCTGGATGGCCTGATGGGCGAGGTTGGGGTTACAGGCACCCAGGATGACGTAGGGCGTGGTCTCGGCGCCGATCTTCTCCTTGAGCGTGGCCTGCACGTCGATGGTGGTCAGGACGCCGAAGCCCTCGACCTTGAGCGCGTCCTTGACCCGCGCGATGGCCTCCTCCTGGCTCACGCCGAGCGTGGTGCCGAAGCCGTAGCTGACCGTGGTCTCAACCATGTCGACCTCCCTCCACGGCGGCGCCGTGGAATGTAGTGGGCCCCGCTGGGGGCTCTCGTTGGTCCGCCGGCCATCCGGCGGACCCGTGCGCTCCGTCCCCGACGGGCGCAAGGTCGCGCTCCAGCCGCGGCGCGAGCGGCTCGCCGGCCAGCGCGCCCTGGCGCTCCAGGTGGCGCAGCAGCAGAGCGCGCGTCACGTGACAGGCGTCCAGGATGCGCCGGTCGGTCAGGGAGTAGTGCATCTCGTTGCCGACGCGCTCGGCCTGGACGATGCCGCGCCCGCGCATGACCGCGAGGTGCTGGCTGATGCGGGCCTGCCGCTGAGCGGTGGCCGCGACCAGGTCCTTGACCGCCCGCGTTCCGCCCTCGAGCAGCGCCAGGATCTGGAGCCGGGTGGGGTCGGCGAGGACCTGACAGAGGTCTGCCTGCAGGCGGTACAGCTCGCTCTCGCGCTCCCGTTCGGTCATCGCTCCGCTGGTCCTCTGGCTCGCCGGGTCGCCGGCCGCGCGTCGTCGTGTCCGTGTATTCGGATTCCCGAATGTAATGACATTATATATGACTGCGGCGGAATGTCAAGGGGCGGCGGTCGGCCGATGCCGGCCGTGACCGGAGGGCACATCTTGCCGGACGATCCGGGCGCGTGGTACGATCGCAGGCCAAGTGTACGTACACGTCGCGGGCGGCGCGCGGAGCACGCGGAGCATGGGGAGCGGGCGATGCAGGCCAAACAGATCTGGCAGGCGGCGCTGGGGGATCTCGAGCAGACGCTGTCGCGTGCCAACTTCGAGACCTGGCTGCGCAACACCGAGATCGTGGCCTTCGAGGACGACACCGCCACCATCGGCGCGCCCAACAGCTTCGCCGTCGACCAGCTCTCCAACAAGTTCGCCGTGCCGATCCAGCAGGCGCTCTCGACGATCGTGGGGCGGCGCATCGCGGTGCAGTTCAGCGTGCTCAACGGCGGGGGACGCGCCCCCGGCCGGGCGGCGCGCCGCGGGACGGTGGACCCCGTCGCCGAGTCCACGCCGGGACGGACGGCGGCTCCGGCACTTGCCCCCCAGCAGCTGGAGCTGACGAGCACGCCGGAGCACGGGCTGAATCCCCGCTACGTGTTCGAGAAGTTCGTGGTCGGCTCGCACAACCGGCTGGCGCACGCGGCGGCGCTGGCGGTGGCGGACTACCCGGCGGACCGCTTCAACCCGCTCTACATCTACGGTGGGGTCGGGCTGGGCAAGACGCACCTCTTGCACGCGATCGGGCACCGGGCGCTGGCGCGCAACCCGGAGCTACGGGTGCGCTACGTCTCCTCCGAGACGTTCACCAACGACATGGTCAACGCCATCCGCCAGCAGCAGAACGAGGACTTCCGCTACCGCTACCGCACGATCGACATCCTGATGGTGGACGACATCCAGTTCATCGCCGGCAAGGAGGGGACGCAGGAGGAGTTCTTCCACACCTTCAACGCGCTGCACCAGGCCGGCAAGCAGGTGGTGATCAGCAGCGACCGGCCGCCCAAGGCGATCGCGGCGCTGGCGGACCGGCTGCGCTCGCGCTTCGAGGGGGGGCTGCTGGCGGACATCCAGGTGCCGGACCTGGAGACGCGCGAGGCGATCCTGGCCGAGAAGGGGACGGAGCGGGGGGTCCACATCCCGGGCGACGTGCTGGAGTACGTGGCGCGCAAGGTGGAGAGCAACATCCGCGAGCTGGAGGGGGCGCTCAACAAGATCCTGGCGCTGGGCCAGCTCTACAGCCGGCCGATCTCGCTGCAGCTGGCGATCGAGGCGCTGACCGACAGCGCGCACGAGCGGCGCAAGCGTGAGCTGACGCCGGACGAGATCGTGGACACGGTGGTGTCGTACTACCAGATCTCGCGGCGGGAGATCGTGGGGCCGGGGCGGCGGCGGGACCTGGTGGTCCCGCGGCAGGTGGCGATGTTCCTGTTGCGCTCGGAGACGGTGACGTCGCTGGTGGAGATCGGCCACTGTCTGGGCCGGGACCACAGCACGGTGCTGCACGGCATCGAGAAGGTGGAGCGCCAGCTGGAGGAGGACCAGCGGCTGCGCGGCGAGCTGCTGGCGATCCGCGAGCTGCTCTACAGCGCGACGGGGTAGACCGGGCGCGATGAATCGCGCCCCTACGAGCGACGCGGGCCTCTCTCCCGACGCGGGCGAGGGGGAGTGAGTGGCCCTCACCCCCATGCCGCCGGCGCGCGGGGCTAAAGCCGCCGCGCTACAAGACGAAGCCCACTGAAGGGTCTGGGAAACGGGGGGTGCGGGCAACTCCTCACCCCCTGCCCCCTCTCCCACGAGGGGAGAGGGGGTTGTTTGGGTGTGCCCGGACGGGGGGCCGGACGGTGGTTTTCCGCGTCCCGACGCGGAAAACGGGCAGGTCGTCCGGGCGGCTGCCACACGGGTATCGCGGCCGGACGGACGATGGACGAAGGGTGAGCGGCTCTCACCCCCTGCCCCCTCTCCGCTCGTGGGAGAGGGGATTCTGGCGTGCACGCGGCTGGCGGCGGGGCGAGCGAGCGGGTATGATGCGCCTGCCGGGGACGCAGGATGTGTCAAACAGGCTGACACGACAAGGTGACTGTCCGGTGCTCAGGCCGGAACAGGTCGCGCGCGGGGCCATCGACGAGGCGCTGGCGGAGGCGGGCTGGGCGGTGCAGGACGCCGCCGGCATGAACCTGTACGCCGGGCGGGGCGTGGCCGTGCGCGAGTTTCCGCTGGCGACCGGCCCGGCCGACTACCTGCTGTACGTCGACGGCCAGGCGGTAGGGGTGGTGGAGGCCAAGCCGGAGGGGACGACGCTGACGGGCGTCGAGCTGCAGGCGGAGAAGTACTCGGCGGGGCTGCCGGACTACGTGCCGGCGCCGGTGCGGCCGCTGCCCTTCCTCTACCAGAGCACCGGGGTGGAGACGCGCTTC
>DATKRJ010000058.1:0-4699 GCA_035532355.1 Thermomicrobiaceae bacterium
CGGCCGTGAGGAAGGTCAGCGAGACCCGCTCGGAATCGGCGCCGTTCACGGCGTAGGTCACGGCAGCACCGTTGGGTGGATTCTCCCCGGCGTTGAGCAGCTTGACCTTGCGCTGACCGTCCTCGCTGACTACCAGACCCATCGCCTGGCTGCCGCCGGTCTGGACGTAGGTCTTGTAGCCCACCGCCTCGGGGGTCGGGAAGAGCCGGACGTGGCGCATGCGGTAGGTCGGCGCCATCGGGAACAGCCGGGCGCGGGCGTTTGACGCGGCCCCCGCCGCGGCACGGATCGGCGACAGGTCGTCGACGGTCCAGAAGGCTCGGCCGTGGGTGGCCAGCACCAACGAGTCGCCATGCACGATCAAGTCGTGGATCGGCACGACCGGCAGGTTCCCGGTCAGCGGCTGCCAGGACCCGCCCTCGTCGAAGGAGACGTATACGCCCGTCTCGGTGCCGGCGTAGAGCAGGCCGCGCTGCTTGGGGTCCTCGCGTACGGTGCGGGTGAAGTCGCCCTGGCGGAAGCCGTTGGTGATCAGTTCCCAGGTCTGGCCGTAGTCGTGCGTCTTGAGCAGATAGGGCCGGGTGTCGTCGAGCTTGTAGCGCGTGGCCGCGACGTAGGCGGTGGCGGCGTCGTGGGGGGAGGGCTCGATGATCGAGATGAGCGCCCACATCGGCACCAGGGTCTGCGGCGGGGTGACGTTCTGCCAGGTGGCACCGTCGTCGCGCGAGACGTGGACGAAGCCGTCGTCGGAGCCGGTCCAGAGGACGCCCCGCTGCCCTGGAGACTCGGCGAAGGCGAAGACCGTCGCGTAGGTCTCGGTGCTGACGTTGTCCTTGGTGATCGGCCCGCCCGAGGGGCGCAGCGTCTCCGGGTCACCGATGGTCAGGTCCGGGCTGATGACGTCCCACTGCATGCCGCCGTCAGTCGAGCGGTGGACGTGCTGCGACGTGGTGTAGAGCACGTTCGGGTCGTGCTTCGAGAGAGCGATCGGGAAGGTCCACTGGACGCGGTACTTGAGCGACTCGGCGCCGTAGCCGATGGGGTCCTCCGGCCAGACGGTGATGTCGATCTCCTGGCCGCTGGCGTGGTCGTAGCGGGTCATGCGTGAGGCGTAGCTGCCGGCGAAGGTCACGCTGGGGTTGTCCGGATGGACGGCGATGTAACCCGACTCGCCGCCGCCGATCGGGTAGGTGTCGTCCGCGGTGATGGCGCCACGATCGGAGTAGCTGGGGACGGAGATGGTGGTGTTGTCCTGCTGGGCGCCGTAGATCCGGTAGGGGAACTGGCTATCGGTGGTGACGTGGTAGAACTGCGCCGTCGGCTGATTGTAGATGCTGGACCAGGTGACGCCGCCGTCGAACGAGACGTTGGCGCCGCCGTCGTTGCCCTGGACCATGCGTCGCGGGTTCTGGGGGTCGATCCACAGGTCGTGGTTGTCGCCGTGCGGCGTGGGGATCTGGCTGAAGCTCTTGCCGCCGTCGTGGGACTTCCACATGCGCAGGTTGAGGACGTACATCACGTCCGGGTCCTGAGGGTCGGCGAAGATGTGCATGTAGTACCAGGGCCGCTGGCGCAGGTCGGGGTTGTCGCTGACGAGCTGCCAGGTCGACCCGCCGTCGTCGGAGCGGAAGAGGCCGCCCTCCTTCGCCTCGACGATGGCCCAGACGCGGTCCGGGCGGGCGGGAGAGACGGCGACGCCAATGCGCCCCTTGAGGCCGGCGGGCAGGCCGGGGTTGTTGGTGAGCTCCTGCCAGGTGTCACCGCCGTCGGTGGTCTTGAAGAGGCCGCTGCCCTCGCCGCCGCTCTCGAGCGCCCAGGGGTAGCGGCGCGCCTGCCAGAGACCGGCGTAGAGCACGCGCGGGTTGTGCGGGTCCATCGTGAGGTCGGACGCCCCGGTGTTCTCGTCGCGGTAGAGCACCTTGTGCCAGGTCTTGCCGCCGTCCCGGCTGCGGAATATCCCGCGGTCGGGATGCGGGCCGAAGGCGTGGCCGAGGGCGGCGACGTAGACGACGTCCGGGTTGTCCGGGTGGATGCGGACGCGGGCGATGTGCCGCGTGTCGGACAAGCCGACGTTCTTCCAGCTCGCGCCGCCGTCTGTCGACTTGTAGACGCCGTCGCCGTGCGAGACGTTGCCACGGATGCAGGCCTCGCCGGTGCCGGCGTAGACGACGTTGCGATCGGAAGCGGCCACGGCGACGGCACCGATCGCGGCGGTGTTGAAGAAGCCGTCGGAGACGTTCTGCCATGAGGCACCGGCGTCCTGGCTCTTCCACACGCCGCCCGCGCAGGCGCCGAAGTAGAAGGTGAGCGGGTCCACCGGATCGCCGGCAACCGCCACGCATCGTCCGCCGCGGAACGGCCCGACGAGGCGACCCTGAACCGAGCCCAAAAGATCCTTCGCGTCCGCCATGGTACAGATCCCTCCCGAGCGACACCGGGGACCGCGGCGCCGTGCGGCGGCACGACACCCGGCCTGGAGCCAGCGAAACGATGCAGACGTGCCGCGGAGCGCGGCCAGGCGATCGTAGCCCCGTGAGCGAGGCTGTCAAGCGCGGCGCATCGACGCCCGCCCGCGCGGGCTACGCGGTGCCGGGCGGGGTGCGCCAGGCGGCGACGTCGAAGTCGTCGGCTACCGGCAGGAACAGGCTACGCCGCTCCGGCTCCAGCTCGCGGGTGACGTGTCCCTGGCCGGTCGTATCGTCGGCCAGCATGACGTCGCCGGGGCCGAAGCGGCGCGACGTGCCGTCCCCGCAGCTGATCTCGGCGGCGCCGGAGAGGGTGACGACGAACTGGCGGCGTGGCGCGCAGTGGAACTCATTCGACCAGCCCGGCCGGGTGACGCGGAAGATCGTACCGCCGCCCGGCACCAGCGCCGACACCCAGCCGACGCGACCCTCGCCGAGCGGCACGGTCAGCTCCTCGAAATGGGATTGCCCGTCCGCGCCGGGGTAGATGCGGGTGATCCGCATGGCAGGCTGCCTCTCATTGTCATTGGCACAGGGACCAGTTTAGACGTAATTCATCGCACGCCTCATGACCCACACAACTCGGCGTGATGAGTCGCGCCACGCGCGTTGCATAGAGCAGTCGTCTGACCGCGACGAGTCTCAGGCTGATTCCGCGGCCTGGTACTCGGCCAGACGCCCGCCGTAGCGGATGAAACGCGGCGCGCCGCTCGCGGCCGGGATGAACTCGACCCGCGACCCCTGCTGCTCGCCGCCGGTCACGACGAACGCGCGCTCGCCGATCGGCGCCATGCTGATCGGGGGCAGCGCCGTCTCCTTGGGCCCGTCGCTGAGCGCGGCGCGCGAGACGATCTCGGCGCGCAGCCCGTTGTCCTGGACCGAGATAGTCACGTCGGCATTGGGCTGGTGGTACTTCCCGGCGAACCAGGCGAGCTGGTCCGGCGACAGGGACACCGGCGCCGGCTCGACCTGCTCCAGCCCGAGGTCGTGGGCCAGCGCCCAGTCGACGATCTCACGGTAGGCGGCCGCGCCGCGCCCGCTGTTGGTCAGCACGGCGAGGGCGTAGTCGCGCGTCGGGACGAGCTGGAGCTGCGCCTGGAAGCCGTTGGTCGAGCCGCCGTGCCCGACGACCGGCTCGCCCGCGACGGTGTGCAGCGCCCAACCGATGCCGTAGTGCTCGGCGAAGTTGCCGGCGACCGTCTGCGGCTGCTGCATGGCGGCGGCCGATTTGCCGGACAGGAGCTGCTTGCCGTCGACCGTGCCGCCGGCCAGGTGGAAGCCCGCGAACTTCAGCAGGTCGCCCACCGTCGAGATGATCCCGCCGGCGGCATTGACGCAGCGCGGCAGCGGGTAGCGCCGCGCGACCTCGTGCTCGGCCGCCCCCGGCTCCTTCGGCGTGTGGCCGACCGCGACCGGGTAGACGATCGCCTCGTGGGCGAAGAGGAAGGTCCGCTCCAGCCCGAGCGGCTCGAAAACGCGCTCGCGCATGACCTGCTCGAAGACCCCGCCGGTGACCTGCTCGATGACCCGGCCCGCCAGGTAAAAGCCGCTGTTGCAGTAGGTCCAGAGCTCGCCGGGTCGGGTCAGCTGACGCAGGGTGTTGAACTCGGCGATGGCCTTCACGAGCGCGTCGTCGCCCAGGCCGTAGTCGGTGAAGCGGTCGCCGTCCAGGCCGCTGGTGTGGGAGAAAAGGTGGCGCAGGGTGATCGTGCGCAGCGCCTCGGTGTCGGCGAGCTCGAGGTCGGGCAGGTAGGTCGACACCGGCGTGTCGAGGTCGAGCTTGCCGTCGTCCACCAGCATCATGGCCAGGGTGGCGGTGAAGACCTTGGAGATCGAGCCGATCTGGAAGAGCGTGTCCGGCGTGACCGGCTGCTCGGTCTCCAGGCTGGTGACCCCGTAGGCGCGGCGCTCGACGTCGCCGTTGCGGAGAATCCCGACGGTAACGCCGGGCACGGACCAGCGCTCCATGGCGGCGTGTACGGCCTCGTCGAGATTCGCGTGCTGGCTCTCGGTCATGTTCTCCCCTCCCTGGACCCCCGGCGGGCTTGCACCGGGGAATAGGGCTTGCGGCGGATCGATTGTCGGCGCGAGACGGCGTCGTCACCGTCCCGACCATCTTCCCCCAGGTTGGCCCGAGGCGCCACCTGTTGAGCTTCCACCGCCGGCATCGGCATCACGGACGCGAGCCGCCAAGAGGAGTTCGCGATTGCACCCCGCTTCATCTCTGGTGGCTT